>CAMPKL010000382.1 GCA_946887065.1 uncultured Bryobacterales bacterium | reverse complement strand
GTCTTAGGCCGCGAAGTCCCAATTCTCCTTGCGCTGCCGACAAGACTGCCGCCCCTCCAAGAAGTCCTTGCTAGGACTTTCGTTACCTCGACTCGATGAAAGCTTCCAGACCGGAAGCGACTCCTGCTATCCAGGCAAATAGCATGGCATTCGCCGGTATGTAGAGATTGAAGTCCGTCACGCTGTGCAGCGCGATGGAAAACATTGCTCCAAAGCAGGCAATGGCCAAGTATCGGCCATCAACCGTAGGCAGTCTGGTGCGGGCGATCAAGGCGCTGCGTACGAATCCGAAGAAAAGTACGGCCACAATCAAGGCGCCGAGGACTCCCATCTCCGCGAGACACTGCAGATAGTCGTTGTGTGCATAGTCATCGGTGACCATGGGCGTCGTTACCTTGAACTCAAGAAACGCAGCCCGGTAAGCGCCAAGCCCGCAGCCGACGAGAGGGTAGGCTTTGACCAGCTCCCAAGTCTCCGACCACAACTCAAGACGATCCTGAGATCGCACTTCCTCCAGCGAAGATACATCGGCGAACCTTTGTATGAGCGCATCCGGGGGGAGCAGAAAGAAGGCGGCAGCCACCGCAAGGAGCACCAATGCGTTAGCTCCTTTTCTAACCTGAGGCGATAAATTTTGACCGCCGCCCAGGCCCGCCATCGCGAGCAGTCCAGCAAGGGCCGCTGAGAATCCCGACCTGGAAAACGAAAAGACAATCCCCATGAGGATCAGCATCGCGAGGCCGAATCCGAGCGAAGCGCTGAGCGCCGCTCTTGTTGATAGTTCAACTCTATTCCGGTGACCGCGGAGAGCAGCTAGGCCATACATCACAGCGAAAGGCAGCGACATTTCCAGCATGCCCGCGAAGTGATTCCGGTTGATGAACGTACCGCTCGCGGGCGCGGCGCCGGCGGCGGAAATGTAGTGCGCCCACCCCAACATCGCCTCGCCCGCAGCAACGAGAAGAACCGGCGCAACCATCACCCAAGGATGCCCTGAGGAGCGCCAGGTCAACTCTCGAACCAACAGAAATACGCTGACATAGAAGGCGATCTGGAGTACGTAAACGATGGTTGCGGAGGGCAGCACGCTGATCGACGTGAAGGCCGGCTGCTGGACGGCTTGCGACACCATTTCGTGAACTTCGGCTCGATGAGGCGAGATCAGCCGGATCAGCGCTAAAGGGATCGGGATCACCTGAAAAAGAGCGTAGGCCGGCAGGAGCAGCAGCCCACCGCGCGTCCATCGCCCGAGCCGCGGCGCTCTGCCCCGCCGAAACACAAAGGTCCAAGCGATCACGGAGATAATGCCAACGCCGAGCAGGCTGAGGTTGAACTCTCCAACGGAGGTTCCGGCAAAGTTCAACGCGGTCCAAGCATGCACCACGCCAAGCGCGACCAGCACGCAGGGAACAGACCAATCGAACCTTGAATTGAGATCAGCGGGAGGCAATGGGCTGTCGATGTAAGCGGGCGCGGCTCCGCGCAAGGACCATAGTACGATGGAGCCTATCGGAGCACATGCTCCGGCCGCCACAATCCATTGAGATTCTTCGCCGCAGTCCTAGGCATCGCCCTCACCGCGTATGTGGGCCTTGTCGAAGCGGTCGGTCCCGCAATTCAATCGAACCCCACGCTTGAGCGGTCCATGTGCGGCTGGCTTCTGCTGTGCGCAAATGATGTCGTTGTCGAAGATGCACTGGCGCAGCTCTGGAGTCCCGAGAGTGAGGCCGCGGAAGCGGCCGTGGCTGGTCTGCGGGAAGCCCTGCGCAGATCACCGACGGACCCCGGCCGCTGGTGCGACCTTGGAACTGCGCTACAGCGTTCAGGGGCCTCGGACGATGCTGGATATTGCTTTGAGCAGGCCCTTCGATTCGGACCGCATTCCCCGCCGATTCTGCTGCGAGCCGCCTTTTTCTACGACGAAGTCCAACGCGTACAGGAAAGCCGGTCGGCTTTTCGCCGGGTCCTTGAACTCACTCGCGATTACGATCCAATCGTGTTCGGATATTTCGAGCGCACGGAGCAGCCGGTCGAGGAAGTCTTGGAAGGGGCCATTCCCGACGAGGCCGAGCCGCTCGTCGCTTATTTTCGCTTTCAGGTCGGAAGGGCGAATCCCGGCGAGCTAGCCGTGATCTGGCGGCGGCTAGTTGAGCGCGGCCTAACGGACTCTCTCCTCCTCGCGGAGTACGTTCGCCGGCAAATCGCCGGTCATCGGCTGGAGGATGCCGTTGCCGCCCAAGCTGCCTTCGTGGGCGGCGTTACAGACGAGTGGCCCGAGCGGAATCTCATCTTCAACGGCGGGTTCGAAGACGATTTTCTGGGAACCGATCTCTCTTGGTCAATCACCGAGCGCGACGGGATGCTGATCAATCGAACGACGGACGTCTCACACACAGGAAACTACTCCCTTCACATCAGATTCGGAGGCGGCGTGAACGTCAACTTTCGCGACGTCTCCCAAACTTTCGTTGCTGCGCCGGGCCGCTACCGATGTACGGCATTCGTTCGCAGCGAGAATCTCACAACGGATCGAGGGATTTCTCTCCGAATTCATGACCCCGCTGACCAGCAACGTCTCAATCTATCCAGCGAGGAGATCTGCGGTACGAAGGAATGGACGGAACTCAGCATCGATCTATCGGTTACAGGCGAACCTCGACTTCTAAAAATCGAGGTTGAACGGAGCCCGTCGCGGATGTTCGACAACAAGATTAGCGGTTCTGTTTGGATCGACGACGTTGCCTGCGTTGCTATTCAATGACTCGGCCCGGTGGGAACGGTCTAACTCGCCGCATGCATCGCCCGGACCTTGGTGTGCGCAGTGGTCGGTTTCGACGAGACCGCGTCCCGCACCACCTTGGCCAATTGCCCTGTCATCGACGACCCGCCTGCCACGAAACGATGCGTCAATTCCAACCGGCCGTGCCGCCCTAAGGGAATTGAGAGCGACCACGTGTCTTCGGTGACGGCATTCCCGAAACACTCCTCGAACCGGTCGCCCTCGTACAACAGGGTCGCCGAAAGAAACCCCAATTTGTCTCGGCCATTGCGAATTGCCGCCCACACCTGGGCTCCCGTCTGAGCCGTCTCCAACTCGAGCTGCAATTCCCGCAGGGCGATTTCGACCCCAAGCATTTTTCGGAATCCAGGCTGCCGGATGACCCGGCCGGCGGTGGTGAGTTCGATGTATCCGAGATTCCGCACGCCGATCCATGTCGCCCCCACGAACAGAATCAGGACGACGCCGGTGAAGCTTCGCCCCGTGGCCAGCAGCAGGGACATCACCGCGTACAATCCGCTAAAGCCGTAGAGCGCAATGACCGCACGCCGCGGTGTCCAGCCTCGATCCAACAGCTTGTGATGTATGTGGCCGCGATCGGCGCTGAACAAGGGTCGGCCGCTGATGAAGCGCCGCACCACCGAAATGCCCGTGTCGATAAGCGGAATCGCCACCGCGATAAGCGGCGCCGTTAACCCAACGAGGGTTACCGCCTTGTGGCTCCAAAGCACGCCGAAGCATGCAAGCAAAAAGCCGATCAGATAACTGCCGGAGTCGCCAAGAAAGATCGTTGCGGGATTGAAGTTGTATCGCAGAAATCCGAGCAGTGCGCCTGCGAGCGGGGCCGTGGCCATCGCCAGCGGATAGTTTCCGTTCATTAGCGCCGCGGCAAGAATCGTCACGGTCGCAAACAGCCCAATGCCGCTCGCCAGTCCGTCGACTCCATCAATCAGATTGAAGGCATTCGTACAAAGGACGATCCAAAAAAGCGTCAAAGGCAGACTCCACCAGATATCGTCGAACGGAACCGCTCCAATCGAGACCAAGCGCACGCCGCCCCAGTAAGCAAGGAGCGCAGCACAGATTTGGACGGCGAACTTGGTCGCCGGACGAACCGAGAATAGGTCGTCCACAATGCCGAGGAAAAAGATCAAGCCGGTCGCCGGCAGCAGGCGAAGCACCATGTCGAATCCGTCCCGCAGCGGCTCGGCGCCACGTAGAGGTGAAATCAACAGAATGCCGAAGGCCGCTGCATAGGAGATCGCCACGGCGACGCCGCCAATATGCGGAATCGGGGAGGCGTGGAGCTTGTGCCCGCCGTCTGGGGAATCCAGAACACCGAGCCTAAGAAATGTGTTGCGGACGAGCGGAGTAATGAGAAACGAGATTACCAGAGCGCTTAATGCCAACAGCATCAAGGTATACATGAGTGCGTCTATTTTCTCCCTGGCTTACGATTCGGGAATGGGACAGACCCGGAGTCCTCAGCGTCTGGAAAGTCTGACAACACAGCGGTTCTCAGCGGTGGCGCCCAGCCCGCGCGGTGGGCGGCTCGCCGAGATAGTACCAAACGGCAAGCGGGTATACAACGCCCTTGTTCCCGCTATTTAGCAGCGCCCCCGATAACCGCCAGCAAACGCGGCACGCCAATCCGAAGGTCATAATTTTCCTCGAAGGCGACGCGAGCTCGCTGGCCCGCTTCCCGGTAGCACTCAGGCTGATCACGCAGCTGCCGTAGGC
>CAMPKL010000381.1 GCA_946887065.1 uncultured Bryobacterales bacterium | reverse complement strand
AGGTGCCTCCACCACTGACGGAGGTGTACACGCGCGTCGGCAGCGTCGCTCCCGAGAATATGGCCAACGACCCCATCAACGTCATTCTCAAGACGCCTGAGCGTCCTGTTCCGGGGCTCATTCGCGTCTCTTCCGTCGTGCAGCAAGCCCGGGTATTGCGCATCGTCCAGCCGGACTACCCCGAGCAGGCCCTAGCAGCTGGTCTCGGCGGCACCGTTACTGTCGATGTCCTAATCGACGAGTTCGGGACGCCCGCCTCGGTCACCTCCTCCAGCGATCGCGATCCACTGTTAGTCAATGCCGCTCTAGCCGCCGCAGAGCAATGGCGCTACAGGGCCACGGCACTCAACTGCGTACCCGTACAAATCGAATCCCAAGTCCACTTCGACTTCTCCGCGGCAACCGGCCAAGTCCGTCTCTAGTGGTCGGCCTCGCCAAATCTGAAACCTCTGCGCCAGTGAGTAATCTAATAGGTATGACCCGCACGATGCTGCGCTCCAAGATCCACCGCATCACCGTCACCGAACGCAACCTCGACTACGAAGGCAGCGTGACCCTCGACGCTTCTTTGTTGGCAGCCGCCGGCGCCTTGCCCTACGAGCGCGTCGACGTTTACGACGTCACCAACGGCTCACGCTTCTCCACCTACTTCATCGAGGGCGAAGCGGACAGCGGCGTGTGTTGCATCAACGGCGCCGCCGCACACCTAGTGAAAGAAGGCGATTTGCTCATCCTCTGCACCTACGGGGAATTCACTGACGCCGAAGCCCTAACCCATAGTCCGCGCGTCGTGCTCATCTCCGAGGGCAACAAGATCAAGGTCATCAAGGCCTTCGAACAGCAGGGCGTCAGCGTCAGTTAGTGTGACGAAGCCTTCTCCGCGCCAAGACCGGTATTGGCCCTCACGCTCAGTTCCGTAAACATCGCTTCAGCCGCCGGCTCGCTCGAAGTGATCGACCCTAGGTAAGACATCAAGAATCCGAACGGAATCGAAATGATCCCCGGGTTTCGCAACGGGAACAGCGGTTCGGCGTCGATCAGCCCGCCCGGCGTCATAAAGCTCGGACTAATCAGGATCAGCACGATCGAAGAAACCAGCCCGCCGGCCATGCCCCACACGGCGCCGCGCGTGGTGAACTTGCGCCAGAACACCGACAGCAAAATCACCGGCAAATTCGCCGACGCCGCCACCGCGAACGCCAATCCAACCAAGAACGCCACATTTGCGCTCGGCCCCAAACCCACCGCAATCGCAATCGATACGGCGCCCACCACGAATGCCGTAATTCGCGCGACCTTCACCTCTTCGTCCGGCGCGCGTTCCTTGCCGTGATGGATCACGTTGGTGTAAAAGTCATGCGCGAAGGACGTCGAGGCGCTGATCGTCAATCCCGCCACGACCGCTAGGATCGTGGCGAAAGCAACAGCGGAAATGAACGCGAAGAAAATGTCGCCCGCCAAAGCCTGCGCCAGCAGCGGCGCGCTCATATTGATGCCGCCGTTATCGGAGATCATGTCGCGCCCGACGATCGTCGCCGCGCCGAACCCCAAAAACGTCGTCATGATGTAAAACGCGCCGATCAGCAGCATCGCCCAGAACACGCTGACGCGCGCCGTCTTTGCATCCGGCACCGTGTAGAAGCGAATCAGAATGTGCGGCAGCCCCGCCGTCCCGAAGATCAATGCCAGGCCCAGTGAAATCAAATCCAGCGCGCCATAAGGCGGCAAGTAATAGAGTCCCGGCTCTAGGAAGTTCTGCGTCACCGTCTGCCCGTTGAGTTGATAGCTGACCTCGCTCGACGCCTGAAAGAACGCGCCGAAGTCGAAGCCGAAATGCGCCATAACCAAAATGCTCAACAGCAAAGTTCCGCTCATCAGCAGCACCGCTTTGACGATTTGCACCCAAGTCGTCGCCAGCATCCCGCCGAACACGACGTAGACGATCATCAAGGCGCCCACTCCTGTCACGGCCCCCGTGTAGCTGATGCCCGAGTCCGCCAGCAGCAGATTGACCAACGCGCCCGCTCCCACCATCTGGGCGATCATGTAGAACGTCGAGACCGTCAACGTATTCAACGACGCCCAGGCTCTTACCGGGCGCGCCCGCAGCCGGTACGCCACAATGTCGGCCATGGTGTACTTTCCGGCATTGCGCAGCGGCTCAGCCACCACGAACAGCACCGTCAGGTAAGCGACCAAGAACCCGACCGAGTACATGAAGCCGTCAAAGCCGTAGAACGCAATCAACCCCGCAATCCCCAAAAACGACGCCGCGCTCATGTAGTCGCCGGCGATCGACCATCCGTTATGCCAGCCGGTGATGCGCCGTCCCGACGAGTAGTAGGCGCTGGCGCCATTAGATTTGCCCGAAGCCCAGTAGGTGATTCCCAGTGTCGCGGCGATAAACGCCAGGAACATCGCCAGCGAAACCGTCATCTACTCGGTCCCCTTTGCTGCTGCCGTGTCCGCCAGGATCTTTTCGGTCATCAAGTCGAAGCGCCGGGCGATGCGCATGTAAAGGTAAGCCAAGATCCAGGTCATGAAAAACTGCGAGAAGGCGAACAGATAGGCGACGTTCACCACGCCGATGACTTCGCGCTTCATCAACTCCGGCCAATAGCCGACCAGCACCGGCAACGTGAAGTAGTAAATCGTGAAGAAAAGCGTCGCCGAAACGACGAACTTCGTTTTCGAAGCCATCATCCGGCGGTAGTCCGGCGACTGGGCGATACGGTCCCAATCTTTGTTCGCGGCTGGTTTACTCATCGAGAATTCCCACGGGCTAGCAACGGTAAGACATGGTACGACGACAGCGCCCGGCTTTGCTAAGCTCAGCTTGGTCAGGAGACTCACGTCATGAAGAAACTGCTCGCCATTTTGGCCCTCACCCTGGTTGCCGCGCCGATGTTCGCCCAAGATTCCGGGTGGATATCGCTATGGGACGGCAAGACGTTCAACGGTTGGAAGAAGGCCGGCGAAAACCCCGACTCCTTCCGCATCGAAGATGGCGCCATCATCTCGAACGGCCCGCGCTGCCATCTCTTCTATGTCGGCGACGTCCACGGCGCGAAGTTCAAGAACTTTGAGCTCGAGGTCGACGTGATGACCACGCCCGGCTCAAACGGCGGCATCTACGTGCAGACCGCGTATCAGGAGACCGGATGGCCCCTGCAGGGTTTCGAGATCCAAGTAAATAACAGCCACACCGACTGGCGGCGTACGGGCAGCAACTACCTTGTTCAAGACGTCAGAGAAGTGCCTGCACAGGACGGCGAGTGGTTCACCGAAAAGATCGTCGTCACCGGCAACCGCGTTCGTACCTACGTCAACGGCAAACAGCTCACCGATTGGGAACAGCCGGCTGGCTGGGAAGCCCCCGGCGGCATGACCGGCCGCTTCATTCAGGCCGAAGGCGGCACCATCGGCTTCCAGTCCCACGATCCTAAAAGCCGGGTCGCCTACAAAAACATCCGCATCAAGATACTCGACTAGGCCATCGGATCATAGCTGCCGAATGTCCAGACGTCGCTTTCCGGATCGCGGCACGAGAATCTCCGCTCTCGCAGCTGCGGCGCACGGCGCGGCAGGGCATCGATGCGCGATGCTAATTACATGGCGCGCATCACGAATCGCAAACTGCTCGGAATCGCGGCTATCGTTTTTCTTCTGATCGCGCTCTTGTCTTGGTTGGGCAGCAGATTAAGTTCGCTGCTTGGTCTGATTTAGTCGACGCGGCCGCCCGTCACCGCATCGAACTTGAGTGTTCTTCCATCCGTCGTGCGCACCGCAAAAACGTACTCGTTGCCCTGCACCCAGCGGAATCCCAGCACTTCCTCGATCACCGTGTAGTGCGAGACCGATGCGCTGACGTTCTCGGGCTTGCCGGCGATATCCAGGGTCGAATACTCGCGCACCGTCTTCCCATCAAAATGGAAGGCCATCGCCAAAACGTCCGTGCTCGCCTCGTGCCCGCGCGCCCAAGGCCCCATGCTCACCACGGCAACGCCGGTTGGACGCGTTGAATCCGACGCATTGCAAACCAAATAAATCCGCTGGCTAAACCACTCGTACTCGTCGGCCAACTCGTCATCGCCCCCCGTTACGCGGTAGATGCGCGTCTCACCGGCGTTGCCGTACCTCTCCGCCGGAATCGACTTGGCATAGCAAGCCCCATACTCGTCGGCGGCCACAATCGCCCGATTGCTCGCTTCTTCATCCGCAAGCAACAGCGAGCAAATCAGCAACAGCCCAACCAGCAACCTCATACCCCGAAGTCTAACCCCAAATTCTCCGCCGAAGCCCTGGGTGGAGCAAAGCCCGCCAGCGCGACCCGAGCCCAGCCGCGTGAGCGGCGGGTCTTCGCACCAGCCCACACATCTTCAACCAATAACTTTTTTCAATCTTTCTTTCCCTATGCCTACAACGACTTACGCCTCAACCACCCTCAAAAGCCTTGACACAGCATGCTACATCTAAATACAGAAGATCCTTGGCTGGACCGAGCACGGTCAGGGAGTTCCACTGCAGTGGGCAA
>CAMPKL010000380.1 GCA_946887065.1 uncultured Bryobacterales bacterium | reverse complement strand
CAATCAGGACGCAGCGCAAATGCTGTGCCTGCTCGTGGAGGATTTCGGCAGCGAGGCGCGCACGGCGGCGGACGGCGCGCAGGCGATCACGATGGCGGCCGACTTCCTTCCTGAAATCGTGTTCCTTGATTTGGGCATGCCCCGGATGAACGGGTATGATGCGGCGCGGCACATTCGGCGGCAAGATTGGGGGAAAGAAATGATGCTGGTCGCGCTGACTGGCTGGGGCCAGGAAAAAGACCGCCAGCGAATCATGCAGGCCGGCTTCGACCGTCACCTGGTCAAACCGGCGAGGCCCGAACAGCTCCGCGAATTGCTGGCCGGCCTGGGACAACGAACGCCCGGCTAGCTAGGCCTGGAGCGCCGCCAGCGCGCCGCGGTTCTCAAGCTAGACCTCAATCGTCGAGGGCCGGATGGATGGTGAGGCGGGTGGGACTCGAACCCACGACCAGCGGCTTAAAAGTTCTTCGCGCCGCCTCCATGGATTTCAGAACTTTCTCTGATTTTCAGGACTTACATGCAATCCGGGTATCTGCTTTCGCTCGCAGAACAGGCCCGATAGGGCTCGGTCGGACCGAGTTCTAGTACAGTTTCGTTACGGTGTTGGCAGAAGCGCTTTGGAAGCAGCTGCGGTCTCTTGCTCCCGAAGGAACAAGGAGTCTTCCACCGGTTTTCAGCAAGTTCCTCCTCTCGTTGATGTTATGCGGTTTCAGGGCGTCTGCTTTCGCTAGCAACGCCTGGGTCTTGGTTGGCTTGACGGGCAGTTTGCTGACGGCCTCCACCTGCTTCACCGCTCCTATGATCTGCGCTTCCGTGTGTAAGCTCTTGCTCATCCCCTTCTCCGTACCTTCGTCCGATTATCGGACCCTTAGTGTGCGGATTACGGGAGCACTGTCACGGCTTGCCGAGATCTCCGCTCTGCCGGATCGGATAGCCCAAACGAGGGTGCCGATCAGCGCCCGGAAGTCTCGATCCGTTCCCGGACAAACCGGGCTTCCTCGCTCTCCGGTCCGAGGGCATTCTCGAAGATTTCCAGCGCCTGCCGCAGCAGCGCTCCTCCCATCTCTTTCTGGCCGGCCTCGTTCGTGAGCATTCCCAGATTCGCGATATCGGCCGCCGTTTCCGGCTGGTCGGGACCGTAAAGAGAAGCGTTGATCAAGATGGCGCGGCGAAAGAGGAGTCCGGCCTCCTGCAGCCTCTTCTTGTTCCAAAGGATGTCGGCCAGCAAGGTGCACGTGCGCGCCAGTTCGACGCTCTCCGGTCCGTACTTCTGCTCGGCGAGAGCCAAGGCTTCCCGCGCCAGAATCTCGGCCTCATCAAACCGCCGGAGCCCTTCGAGCAAGTGTCCCAGCGAATTCAGGAGCCCGATTGTGACACGCGCGTTCGCCTTGGGCGTGGCCCGCTGGATGGCCAGTGCGCGACGTAAGGGCGGCTCGGCCTCCCGGTGGAGTTGGCGGTCCCGTAGCGCCTGCGCATACTGTTGCAGCAGCATGGCGAGCTGCGACGTGGCGCGGCCGGAAGCCTTCTCCTCGGCCGCGATTGCCTTCTCGTAGTGAATATCAGCGCGTTCGGGGTCCAGCTCGGCGAGCTTCGCGAACGCGCGCGAGGCCACGCCCGCATCGGCGCCTTCCGCCGCCCGGCCGAACAGTTCGAGCGCCTCGCCCAGCTTGCCCTGCGTCTCGAGCACAAGGGCGAGATTCTCCCGATCGGCGTCCACTGCTACGTCTCGATTCCGTTCGTCGATCGAAAGTGCGCGCCGCAGCGGCCTTACGGCCGCGGCACTGTC
Source organism: uncultured Bryobacterales bacterium (assembly GCA_946887065.1). The sequence continues at coordinate 2,754 of CAMPKL010000380.1, read as the reverse complement.
TTCATTCTTCAGCAGGAATAGCCCGAGATCGGACGCCGCGCGCGCGACATCCGCGCTCTCCGGTCCTGACCGCCGCTCCTTTTCGGCCAGGGCCTTGGCGTAGACCGGAGTCAGCGTGGAGGGATGCGCCGGCAGGATAATCCTGTCCGCCGTTTCACTGGTGGTGGCCGGTTGAAGTGCCTTGACTATGCGCTTGGAGGGAATCAGCTTTTTCCCCAACGCGTCATAGACACCGATCCAGTGATTGGTGAACTCGAGGTTCGGGCTGACTGTGACCTGCGGCATATGGCAGCCTACGCAAGTGCCCGACGCGACGGGAGCTGGATGCGCCGGTTTCATGTGGCAGGATATGCACTGGGCATCGTAGGACGCGCTCGCGGTGCTAAGCGGCTGATGCAGATCGTGACAGGTCAGGCAGGATACGGCGCCGCCGCTGTTCCGGAAGCACGCAGCCCGGTCCAAGTAAGGGGGTTGGTGGCGCACGTTCCAGGCGTTGCTCCAGTCCTCGTCGTTGTCGATCTCGCGCACCTGGCGGTGGCAGGAGCCGCAAAGGGTGTTGATCTGGCCCGCCGTCAGCTTCTTGGGATTCTGAATCGGCTTCGCGCCGCCCGATTGGGCGTGGATGCGTCCGGGGCCGTGGCAGGATTCGCAGTGGACGCCCGGCTCCGTCGGCTGCACTCGCAGACTGTCGCTGAGGGTCACCGGCCCCGTCGAGTGGCAGCGGAAACACAGCAGAGCCGTCGCGACCGGATCGAACATGCGAAAGAAGTGATCCTTCGAGTCGGAGTGTCCCGGGGTCAGCCCAAGCGACTTGGTGGAGGCGTAAAACGTCAGTCCGTGCTCGGCGATTACCTCCCCACTCGTCTGGCTAACCCACGTTGTCGCCTTGGCGCCGGCTCCGAAAGCCCACTCCGCGCTATTTCCGGGTCCGGGATCGGAAGGTCGGGCCCGGCGCAAAGCGCGGGCGTGCCCAGTCGTCGATTGTGCTTGGGACTGAGCGGGATGGCACTGTCCGCAGGCCTCTCGTCCGATGAAACCTAGATCCTGAGCCGCCAGCGGCGCCAGGAGAGCCACAAACGCTGAAACACCCAAACACCGTAGCAATGTCATGGTGGTGTTGTCGCGCCGGGCTCGGACGCGATTCATGCTACATCAAGAAAGATGGCAGCCGCTAGGTAGCATCTCCACTTCGACCTGATATTTGTTGGAATCGAACTCCACCTCGTACGCCTGTAAATCGCAGCTTTCCGTGCGGCTTTCCGGGTTTTCCGTGGTGTCACGCAATGCTGCAAATCGCTACCGCGAGATGCGAAACAGGGTCGAAACCGCGCCGGCTAACCTTCCCGCCGGTCTCTGGCTCGACACGCCTTCCCGGTGAATGCGTCCGCCCACGCAAGCGTGGAGCTTCCCCTCCTCCAGTGCGACCTAGATTAGCGTGTCCCATCTGTACTGCCGTCCGCCCGTGACGTCCACAATGCACTCTCTATCCCGTGCGGCGGAGTTTGATTTCGCTAAAATCCTTTGATACGAAAAAATATCTTGCTTAACGTTAACAACAGCAGTATCATGCAACGGATTTGCCCATGGGGCGTGGGATGTTCGCTTGATAGGACGTGCCGGGTGTGCACGAGAGGAGTTCTCGCAAAATGCTACCTAGAAGTGGACTGAAGCTACGGGCTACGGTCACAGTTGCACTGGCCCTGGCGGCCTGCGCGGCGCTGATCGGCCAAACTTTTTACGGCACCGTCGTCGGAGTCGTCTACGATGCAGGAGGCGCGGTCATCCCCGCAGTCTCCGTTACCCTAACGAACACGGGCACAGGCGCCACGCAGCAGGCTGAGACCAGCGGCGAGGGCGGCTATCGCTTTGTCAACTTGCTACCTGGAACCTACCGCCTCGAAGCGGAGTTGGAAGGCTTCAGGAGGTACTCACAAGACAACATCCGCGTCGAGGTCGAGTCGACCGTTCGCGTGGAGATCGCCCTGGAAATCGGCCAAGTTTCGGAGGTTGTGGAGGTGACGGCCGCGCCGCCCCTGCTGCAGACCGACAACGCCACAATGAGCCAAGTGGTCAGCGAACGCGCGGTGCAAGAGATGCCGCTTAACGGCCGCAACGTGCTGAACCTGGTTTCGCTGTCGCCGGGCGTCGTGCCGCAAGGCAGTTCGCAGACGTCGCTGACCGGCAAGAACGTGTTCGCGGCCGGCAACTACCAGATCGGCGGCGGAACGGCCAACCAGAGCGCGACGTATATCGACGGCGCGCCGGTGAACATCACCTACGGCAACATGATCGCGCTGGTACCTTCGCAGGACTCCGTCTCGGAATTCCGCGTGCAGACGAGCAACAATAGCGCTGAATGGGGCCGTTACACCGGCGGCGTCGTCAACATGGCGTCCAAGGCTGGCACCAACGAGTTCCACGGCAGTCTTTACGAGTTCATTCGCAACGATAAGTTGAACGCCAACGGCTTCTTCGCCAACGCCACCGGGGCGGGCAAGAGCCCGTTCAAGCAGAATCAGTTCGGCGGCAACGTCGGCGGTCCGATCATCAAAGACAAGACGTTCTTCTTCGGCTCCTACGAGGGCTACCGTCAGCGTTTCGCCCGGTTGACTTTCACCACCGTGCCGACTCAGGCGATGCGCGTCGGCGACTTCTCTCAGGACCTCACGTCTTCGGGAGCTTTGGTGACGCTGTACGACCCGCTAACTAACTGCGGAACCGGCAGCAACCCGGCCTGCGCCAGCGGTGCAACGG
>CAMPKL010000379.1 GCA_946887065.1 uncultured Bryobacterales bacterium | reverse complement strand
GGTGCCCGCCATGGTCCTCTGCTACAGCAACCTCGTGGAACGCTACGGCCTTGCATGCCGGGGGCTCATCCATGCCGGCGCCCATCTTGGACAAGAGTACGGGGATTACAAACAGGCCGGCGTCGAGAGCCTCCTGCTCGGCGAGTTGGATGAGCCGAGACACAACAGCTCCGCACAGTTCGCCCGCCATGCGTGCCGCCCATTCCGCGCGGGACGCCTCGCTCAGGGCTCCCAGCGTAATCGCCCGGCTTCGTTGTATTAGGCGGCCCAGTTGCTGGGCGTTGTCGCAATATCCGCTCTCAATCGCCAGCAGCGTCGGATTCAACCCCGCCAGCAACGATAAGTCGTTGGCGCTAATCAGCCCGACCGCCGGTGTCCCGCGTCTGCCGTCAGCGGTCAACACCAGCGGACGCCCACGATTTTGGGCCAACCGTAAAAAGTACTCGTTTGCGGTCAGCCCCGGCGGCGCCGTCGCAGGAGGCTCGTCATCCAGCGCCGCGGTCGCCCACTGCGTGCTCGATGCGCCATCGGCGATCCGCTGCACCACGTCCCGCATCGTTACCAGGCCAATCGGCTTTTGCAGCGGGTCCTGGACCACCACAGCCTCGGCGTGGTTTGCATTCAAGATGCTCGCGATTTCTCGCAGCGACGTCGACTCGTCCACCACCGCGAGTCGCCGCACGGATAGTTCCCGCAGCGCCACCGGATCGCCGGGCGCGATGCCCCAGGCGCCGGACGTACCCTCGGCCCGGCCTGGGGTCGCCGAAAAATAGGCCGAAAGATAATCCGCAACCTGCGGGTACTTGGCGACGATCCGGTCGAATTCCGCGGCCGGAAAACGATACAACAACACATCCCCGGAAGTCTTGGCGGTATACAGGTAGCGTTTGGCGTCGAGGAACCGTCCAATGCCAAGCAGCTCGCCTTCCCCCAGCCTGTCGCGTAACCGCGTCCCGGAAGGGGTGTCTTCGTGGAGATCCACCATTCCCTGCTGGATGACGCTGACGTATTCTTTACGCGGCTCGCCCTGCCGGAATATGTACTCGTCTTTTTCGTGAAATCGCACGCGGCCGGAACCGGCCAACGACAACAAGTCCGCTTGCTCAATAAATTGGAACGGCGCGTGCCGGCTTAGAAAATCGGCGACGCGGTAGCGGATCGTGGCAGTGTTCAAATATCCGAGACTCCCAGGGCTCGCCCGAACGATTTTCGCACAGCAACTTACTGTTCTTGACTCCGCTGGCCAGGCGAATGACTTCGACTAGGCTGGAACGGACGAGCGTCAAGCAGCATACTGGGGGGAACTAGGCTGACGCGAGAACCCATGCAAGCCAGCTTTCGCCGCATGAGCCGTTGGGAACGTATTCTCCTAGCGCTGCTTGCCGCCTATCTTCTCTTGTGGCCGCTGGAGGCTCGCTGGAGCGGGGTCTTCGCCATCCGCACCGTCATCCAGATCGCGCTCTATCTGCTCGGTTCGCTTGTGCTGGGGCGGGTCTTGTTCCGTCTCGCGCGATCCCTAACGAGACGGTTCCTGTGGCGCGTGCGTCATCGGATGGCAGCGGTCTACGTTTTCATCGGCGTCATCCCTCTAGCTCTTGCATTTCTGCTTTCCGGCCTTGGACTGTTCCTTATACTTGGTCCGCTCGGCGCATTCATGGTTTCGAACGAGGTCGATAAGCGCGCTGAAGCCCTTTATGCCACTGCGGATTCGATGATATGGCAGTTGCGCAGTTTGCCCGACAACGAGCGCCGGGCCGCGGGAGTTAGGTTCCTCGATGACGCTCGGCAGCGCTATCCGGACTTGCTCGTGCGCTTCCAGACGCCCAACGGCCCAATCGCAATCCCCGAGTTTCTGCGCGACGACGCGCCGCCCGGTTCGGTCGAGAGTTATCGCGGCGTTATTAGGAGACGCGGCGCCTACTACCTCGCCGCTTACACGCCTTCGTGGTTGCTCATGGTTCCGCTGACTGAGGAATACCTGCTCGATTGGTTGCCCGGCTTCGGCGTGGTCAGTCCCATCGGCGGTTTCGTGCCCCCTCGGCCTGACGGGCCTCCGCCCTCTCAGACGCTGGCTGAATTTGTCGGGCCTCGGCGGGGACGTCCGCTCCAACAGAGGCCCTTGCAGATGCGATTGCCTGAACCCAAATATGCGCTGGATTGGTCTATACCCTGGCGGGCGGAGACTCCCGTACTGGAGTGGGCCACGGGCGAGACGAGGCGAGAGGAGGTCTTCGAGCTGACGACCCGGATCAGCGCCGTGGTGGGCCTGCTGTTTCAAAGCCAGTCCGAGGGATTGGCTCAAACGGCGACGTGGTTGGCTTACGCCCTGTGGGGCCTAGTTGGCTTCGCTCTTCTCGTTTCAACAGTGGTGGCAGTATCTCTTACCCGCACCATTACCTCGGCCATCAATGAACTCTACATCGGGGCGAGCCACGTCAGTCAAGGCGACTTCGCCTATCGAACCCCCATCCGAGGACACACTCAACTCACCGAATTGGCGCGGTCGTTTAATACGATGACCAGTTCAATTGAACGACTCGTTGAGGATTCGCGAGAACGTCAGAAGCTGGAATCGGAGTTGGCCATTGCCAACGAGATGCAAAGGCAGCTGTTTCCCAAGCAGAGGCCCCAATTGCCCGGCCTCGACGCTCTCGGCGTCTGCAAGCCCGCCAAAGTGGTTTCCGGCGATTTTTATGACTACGTGGACATCGACGATCACTGCGTCGCCCTGGCCTTCGGCGACGTCGCGGGCAAGGGCATCTCCTCCGCGCTGGTGATGGCCTCCGTCCACTCGACCATCCGCACCCTGCTGGGCCACCTGCGGGGATCGGATGATCTGGCGGCCGCCGTGGTCGACATCGTCGGCGAAACCAACAGGCAACTGTTCGCCGGTACCGCCCCGGAGCTGTTCACAACACTTTTCTTCGGCGTTTACAGCAACGTCAGCGGCGAGCTGGTCTACGTCAACGCGGGCCACTTGCCGCCGCTGCTGATCCGCGACGGACAGCGCACGTCCCTTGAAGTCACCGGCCTCGTCATCGGCGCCTTCCCCGGCGTAAGATACGAGAGCCGCAGCATCAGTCTTAAACCCGGAGACCTATTGGCCGCTTTCACCGACGGCATTACCGAACCCGAAAATCCCTACGGAGAGGAATACGGAGAGGAGCGTCTCTGGGATCTGCTGCGTCGCGAGCGCGACCGTCCAATCGATGACATCATCGCCGCCGTCATGGAAGACGTAACCGCCTGGGTAGGCGGGCCGATCCAGCAAGATGACATGACCATGTTGCTCATGAGGCGGAATTCATGAACCGCCCGGCCCAGCAAGGGTTCCTCATCGGCAATGCCCCAAGAGGTCAGGATTAGGATGATACGCATCCTCACCGCGCCCGAAATGCGCGAGGTCGATCGTCTGACGACCGAAAGGGCGGGCATTCCCAGCCTCTTGCTGATGGAGAATGCCGCGGCCCAGGTCGTGCGCGCCTTAGAGCAAGAGTTCGCGCCGCTGTCCCGCCACAGGATTGTGGTCTTGTGCGGCAAGGGCAATAACGGCGGCGACGGTCTGGCCATCGCCCGCCAGCTTTGGGTTCAAGGTCTTGCAGCCGAAGTGCAAGCGGTCCTTTTGGCCGATCCAACCAGCCTGAGCGGCGACGCCGCCAAGAACTTGCGGATGGCGCAGGGCGTCGGCGTGCCCTTACATGTCGTTGCCGATACAGCCGGTTGGCAGGCGTTTCGTGGCCGCCTGTTGCGGGCGACCGTGGCCGTCGATGCATTGCTCGGTACGGGCCTCGAAGGTCCCGCCCGTGGCCTGATCGGCGAAGTCATCGACGACCTCAGCCGCAATTTCTCACACGTATCCTTCGCTGCCGTCGACATCCCGTCCGGCATGTCTTCCGATTCGGACCAGCTCTTCGAACCTTGCTGCCGGGCTGACCTGACGGTGACTTTCACCGCCCCCAAGCTCTCTCAAGTCTCGCCCGCCGCGCCTGCCCAAACCGGACGACTCCGCATCGCCCCCATCGGCACGCCGGCTTCGCTGCTCGAAGGGCTTGCCGGTCCTCCGCTTTACTGGCTGCAGGCCCAAGACGCCAAGTTCTTATGCGCGCCGCGCCCGGTCGATTCCCACAAGGGAAGCTTTGGGCACGTCGGGGTCGTGGGAGGCTCACGCCCAAAGCCCGGGGCCGTGGTCATGGCCGGCATGGCCGCCGCGCGCGCCGGCGCCGGTCTGACCACCGTGATCACCGCCCAATCAGCAACCACCTCGGTGATTGGAGCGGCGCCTGAGTTGATGACCGTTCCCGTCGCCGAGTCCGCGGACGGCTCGATGAGCGAGAAGGGCTTCGACCAAGTCCTTCTCGACGCCTTTTCCGTGCTTGTCCTGGGCCCCGGCCTGGGAACCTCGGACGAAAATGTCCGCCTGTGTCGCGGCCTAATCGAGCGCGCCTTGCAACCCAAAGTTGTCGATGCGGATGCGCTAACGGCGCTGAGCCGCGAATCGCCATGGCCCCGCAGCGAGGGAACCCTGGTGTTGACCCCCCATC
>CAMPKL010000378.1 GCA_946887065.1 uncultured Bryobacterales bacterium | reverse complement strand
TGGCGGGCGTTGAGATCATTCTCAACATGCGCGTGAAGATGGAAGAGATGCAGACGCAGATGCGTCAGTTCGTCGGCTACGTGAACGAGAACTTGGGCTCGATTCCGAAAGAGGCGGAAGATCACCTGAGCATGCAACTGGTGCGGGTCAGCTCGCGCACGCCTGTTCCCACGCCCACGCCTTCACGCAAGAAGGCGGCTAAGCGGACGATCAAGCATAAGGACTGACGAGGGTAGTCCGAGTTTCGTTCCTACGCGGATTGATGGACCGGTAATTCGTCCCAGGTTCGGCCATCCAGCAGTCTTCCCGTCCGTTTCTTATTCACGCCGCCCCACTGTTTGAAGAAAAACGGCACATCGGCTTGCTGGCACTGGTTGCGAAGGTCCAGGACCCAGTCCGGATCGATACTCCGAGCCCCTGGCCCTGACTCGCCGCCGACAATGACCCAGTCGATATTGGAGAGATTCAACTTGTGCAGCGGACCCAGCAGCGGTTCGAGTGAGAGGAACTTAACCGCCGCGCCAGTTTGGCGCAGGTCGTCAATCCTTTCGACGTACCGTCCAGACTCGACGCTAACACCCATCCAAACGTTATCCGGCCAGTCGATGCTTCGCGAGATTTGGCGCAGTCTATCCGATCGCTTGGTTAGGACCTGGAAGCGATGCCATGATGCTTCCCGCATGACGTCGAACACCGATTGGATGTACGAATCAGGAATATCCTTGTGAAAAAGGTCGCTCATCGAGTTCACGAAGATCGTCTGCGGCGTCTTCCAGGAGAGGGGCCGCTCTAGCATGTGAGGCTGGAGCGTAAGTTGGAATCCCCTTCGGTAGTTAGCTTGCCCCATAAGTTGGAGTCGCCCCGCCATGCGCTCGGCGTAGCAGTTCTTGCAGCCTGCGCTGATCTTGTCGCAGCCTGTCACAGGATTCCAAGTCGTTTGGGTCCATTCGATACTGGACTTCTGCGCCATACGTTACCCCACCGCTTTCAGAATATGATTGGCGATTCTGAGTGCCACCTTACCACCGCGTTCGTTACCGGCAGCAAAGCAAAGAAGATAGAGCGGTGAGCTCGTGGAATTGCGTAAGATCGCCGGATTCTGCGCGACGGCAGGGAAGACTGACTCTAGCCGTTGGACAAGGAACTGACCGATTTGCTCAACCGTCGCCGTGGCTCTCTGCTCTTCTACGCCGAACAGCGTCCTCCTGGACCTCAGCGGTTGGAGCGATTCCTGCCATTGGTTCGTGCCGAGCGATCGCTCCAGGCGAGATTCCCACGCCGGGAACCTTTCCACCGCTCCTAACATTCGGATGATTGCGCTGACCGGGAACAGCCACCACAGGTCGATCGCTGATGTCTGGGCGATCGCCACGGTAGTACTCCAGTCTACTTGCATCCCGTACGGATCCAGGAACAGAACCGCCCTCCTAGATCTCCAGTCGTCTGCACACATCTTTGTTATCGCCGAATTGGCATCGTCGCGCACGATAGTGATCTTATCCGCCTGCCGGGGGAAGTCATACTTCAGGTTCAAGAGCACGTCGTGTTTGGTCTTGTCCTTCTCGATGAACGTGAAATCATCGAAGGGCGGTTCTGTCCGTAGGGCGCGGCGTACAGACCCTTCCAACAACTCTTGTGGCTCTCGGTCCGCGAGCTCAGGTAGCAGAAGTGGATCAGTCGGCTCTCGGACTGAGCCATCGCGGTCCGTTCTGTAACCGGTCCCGGCGAATGCATCGATGTAGCTTTTTCTGAAAGGCTGGTGCTTCAGCGCGGTTGTGTAGGCGCTAAGATACCGCTCGATAATGTCCAGCTTCTGCTCGGTCCATTTACCGCCAAAGGAGTGTTTATTCGGTTCGTCGGGCATTTCATGTTCGCCTTTTGACCGCCCAGGCGACTGCCCCGTATGATACTCGATTCAATCGAGTTGTGCATTTGTCTTAATTCAGAGTAATTCCCAGGTTCTTCACCAAGAAGGCCCACATATCCGTTAGTTCTTCGATTTGCTTGGAGGTTGGCACGCCGGCGCCGTGGCCGGCGGAGGTCTCGATGCGAATCAGCACGGGGGCGGGGCCTTTTTGAGCGTGTTGGAGCGCGGCTGCGAATTTGAAGCTGTGGCCGGGCACGACGCGGTCGTCGGTGTCGGCGGTGGTGACCAGGGTCGGCGGATAGTTCGATTGCTTCGAGAGGTTGTGATAGGGCGAGTAGGCCAGCAGGGCGGGGAACTCTTCGGCGACGTCGGCTGAGCCGTAGTCGTCGACCCAGTAGCGGCCGGCGGTGAATTGATGGAAGCGCAGCATGTCCATGACGCCGACGGTCGGAATGGCGGCGCCGAACAGATCGGGACGCTGCGTGAGCACGGCGCCGACGAGCAGGCCGCCATTGGAACGTCCGTGGATGGCTAGCTTCGGCGTGCTGGTGTACTTGTTCTCAATCAGCCATTCGGCCGCGGAGATGAAGTCGTCGAAGACGTTTTGCTTTTGAGCTTTGGTTCCTGCCTTGTGCCAGGCCTCGCCATATTCGCCGCCGCCGCGCAAGTTAGGAACGGCGAGGACGCCGCCAAGATCCATCCAAGTGAGCCAGCGCACGGAGAAGGCGGGCGTGATGGAGATATCGAATCCGCCGTAGCCGTAGAGCAGTGTCGGGTTGGAGCCGTCCTTGACGAGTCCCTTCTTGTGCGTGATGAGCATCGGGATGCGCGTGCCGTCTTTGCTCGTGTAGAACACTTGCTCGGTGACATAGTCGGCTGGGTCGAACTTGACCTCGGCCTGGCGCATGACCGTGCTTTCGCCGGTGAGCATGTCGTAGCGGTAGATCGTGGGCGGCTGGGCGTAGCTCGAGAACGAGTAGAAAGTTTCCAGATCGCTGCGCGAGCCGGAGAAACCGGAGGCCGTGCCGATGCCGGGGAACTCGACTTCGCGCACGAATTCACCGTCGAGACGATGGATGCGCACCGATGAAGAAGCGTCCTTAAGGTAGTTGGCAACGAGCAGGTCGCCGACCATCGTGGTGCGGATCAGCGTCGCCTCGGATTGGGGGACGATTTCGGTCGGCGGCTCGCCGGGCTTGGCGACGTCGATGGCGATGATGCGGCGGCGCGGAGCATCGAGATTAGAGGTGAAGTAGAACTTCGAGCCTTCGGCGTCGATGAAGCTGTAGTCGTGGTCGAAGTTGTCGATTAATTCGACAGGGGCGCCGTAGGGCTCTTGCAAATCTTTGTAGAGGATGCGGTAGCGGGCGTCCGTGCCCCAGGTGACGTGGATGACGAGATAGCGTCCGTCGGAAGAAAGGTCGGGCGAGAAGCCCCACTCGGGCTGATCGGGACGCTCGTAGACGAGCACGTCGTCTGACTGAGGCGTCCCGACGCGGTGGTAGTAGAGCTTGTTGTTGAGATTGGTCGACTGGAACTGGGCGCCCTCGTCAGGTTTTGGAAAGCGTGTGTAGAAGAATCCGCGGCCATCGTTGGTCCAGACCAGCGCGCTGAATTTGACCCACTCCAGGCGGTCGGCGAGTTCTTGCTTGGAGGAGATTTCGAGGACGCGGACCGTTTGCCAATCGGAGCCGGCGTCGCTGCGCGCGTAGGCGGCATAGCGGCCGTCTTTGCTGAACTCGATGCTGGAGAGGGCGGCGGTGCCGTCCTCGGACCAGACGTTGGGGTTCAGCAGCATCTCGGGCTCGCCGTCGAGCGAGTCCTGCATGTAGAGCACGCTCTGGTTTTGCAGGCCGTCGTTCTTGAAGAAGAAATAGCGGTCTCCTTCCTTAAAGAAGTTTGAGTAGCGCTCGTAGTTCCACAACTCGGTGACGCGCTCCTGGATGCGCGATCGTTCGGGGATGGAGTGGAGATAGGCGAACGTGACTTCGTTCTGGGCTTCGACCCAGGCGCCGACTTCGGGGGACTCGCGGACGTCTTGTTCGAGCCAGCGGTAGGGGTCGGCGACTTTGGTTCCGTGATAGTCGTCGACGTGGTCGATGCGCTTGGTGTCGGGGTACTGGATGGCGTTCTCCTGGGCACGCAGTGCGGCGGTCGAGAGGGAAACGGCAGCGAGGACAAGAAGAGCGGAACGGATCACGGCGGAGCCTCCGGGAACGATCAGTATAACTTCGCTGCCGATGGAGCGCCGGTTGATCGCAACCGACGCTCCCAAGATATCTTCGTGAGGCGAAGCTACGCCCGGGATAGCCGCGGCCGAAAGAGTTCGGACGTTGGTTTGGGGGGGACAGTCCACGCAGGACAGTTCCCGGCGGGCGCTACTGGACGCGGGTGCGGAGGAACTGGCGTTCTTCGGCGAGTTGATCTTCGCTGAGCCGCGATTTGCGGTACTTGTAGCTGGCGCGGATGAACTCAACGAACAGCGGATGCGGTTCGAGCGGCCGCGACTTGAATTCAGGGTGGAACTGGCAGCCGAGATACCAAGGGTGTCCGGGGAGTTCGCAGATTTCAACGTACATGGCGTCCGGGGTTTCGCCCGAGATGCGCATGCCGTTGTCGAGCAAGGGGCGGTCGAACTCGCGGTTGAACTCGTAGCGGTGGCGGTGGCGCTCGTGGACTT
>CAMPKL010000377.1 GCA_946887065.1 uncultured Bryobacterales bacterium | reverse complement strand
ACATCGACCAGCGCCACGAACGCGCCCCAAGGCCCGCGCTCGAGTACTCCTTGGATCACGTCAGTTAACACGGTTGCTCGAAAAGTCCGCCCTTAGTGTACTTGAACACAACTGCTAGAATGCGATCCGAATGACCCTTCGGTTCGCCTACAGAGCGCTCTTTTTGTTGGTCGTGACCGTAGCGGCCGCAAGCGGTCAGTTTGTCTTCAAAAAGCAACCGGATATCAACCTTCCCGAACCCGAGCCCATCGTTCTGGGCGAAGAGAAAGAGCCGGAGGGGCCGCCCGAGGGTGCGACCGTTTATGAGGGTCCCGTGGTCTCCTTGTCTACCACTTGTGAGGTCGATCGTCTGGAGTATGCCGGGATTCGCTGTTCCACGGATCGCCCCTGTGAGCTGTTTGTGGAGTTGGTCTCGGTCGCCTCGCAGGGGAACTGGGTTGTCCTCGCGGGCGAGGTCCATACAGCCGACGCCACCTATGAGTCCGTCGTGCTGAGCAGCGCTGACGGCGGCGTGACTTGGATCGAATCGGCGGAACGCATCGCCGCCGGCGGCATCGAATCGATTTCCATCGTCGACGCTCAAACCGCCTTTGTAGCCGGCCAACAAGGCGACACGGCAACCGGCGAGATACCCTTCTTACTGGTCACCGAGGACGGCGGAGTGAGTTGGGAAGAGCGCACGGTCTCAGCGGGCGGGGAGAAGGTCGAGGGACTCGTCGTCGCCTTTCAGGCCGACACCACCTCGCACGGATACCTGATCCTGGAGCAGCTCGCCGCCACTAGCGACCCTTACCGGCTCTATGAAACCTACAACGGCGGCCGCTCATGGAGCATCCGCCAGATCTCCGCCGACAAGCCGCAGATTCCAGGGCCGCGGTTGGCGCTGAGGACCGAGGACTGGAGCATTCGGCCCGATTCGTCCTCGGGCGAATACATCGTCGCCAAACGCAGTTCCTCTGAGTCGTCCGGATGGGCCGAACAAGGCCGATTCTCCGGCGCCGTCGGCTCCTGCCCCTTGCCGTAGTCTTCGCTGAAACCGGCTGACGGCCGCCCGCGTCCACCTATCCACGAGGCGCCCAATGAAATTCGTTCAGATCGGAATCCTTGTCTGCTTAGCGGCCATCGTCGCCCTTTTGGGTGCGCGCTACTTCGAGGAGCCCGCTCCCGAAGCCGCTGTCGTAGCTGCGGTCACGCCCGAACCGGTCGCGGTCCCTGTTGAGACGGCCGCCGTGCCTGCTCCTGAGCCAACCCCCGCTAAGGCGAAACCTGAACCCGGTCGAACCGAAAAGCCTCGCGTGCAACCGCCCAAGGCGGTAGCGCCGACGCCTGTAGCGTCAGCGCCGGCCCCGGAGCCGATCGCGCCTCCCCCACCGCAGCCTGTACAGCTCGCTGAGGCCCCCAAACCGATCGCCGCTGACCCGCTGCTGCCGGTCGCGAAACCGCCGGCGCAGCCCAAAGTCGTCGAACCGCGCACCGTGACTCTTCCGGCGGGCCTCGCCATCATGGTCCGGCTCAATCACACGGTCTCGACGGAGCGGAATCAAGCAGGAGACGATTTTCAAGCCGTGCTCGATGAGCCGCTGGTCATTGACGGACTCGTCATCGCCGAAAAAGGCGCTCAGGTCGAAGGCAAGGTCGTCCAATCCGACCGCGCAGGACGCGTTAAGGGCCGGGCGCTAATGGTGCTTGAGCTGACCCAGCTAGCCACGCAGGACGGCCAACTGATCCCCATCGAAACGCAGTACGTCGAGCAGGAAGGTCCCAGCACCCAGAAGAAGGACGCCACAAAGGTCGGCATCGGCGCGGGCATTGGGGCAGCGATCGGAGCGGTGATCGGCGGCGGCAAGGGCGCCGGAATCGGAGCCGCAACCGGAGCCGGCGCGGGCGCGGGAACCGTCGCCGCCACGCGCGGCGAGCCGGTCGTGCTACGCCCCGAAACCCGCCTGGAGTTCCGCCTCGACCAGCCGGTCTCCGTCACCGAAAAGCTTTAAGCGAGTTAGAACAAGTCCGGGAAAACTCTGCGTACAACTGCGATTAATGCCCTCGCGCCGTCCTTGTCGAACTGAAGAGACTGGCTGACTTTATGCGGGAACTTTCTCGTTGAGGAACCATGCGTGTCGAGTTGAAGCAAGGCCTGCCCGGATGGCGACACGTAGCTACACGCCGAGCACGAGGTCTCACTGTGTAGCTGGTTCCGCTCCTTGGGGATCCAGTCGATCTTCGTTACGAGCGCCATACTGCTGACCTCCTCCCTACTGAATCAGCACGCCCTGGGCGTCGTCGCCTCCCTCGTCGTCGGGGGCCTGCGGGGCCACTGACGCCGCGGCGATCGAGTCATCGTCATCGAGATCGACTAGCTTCACGCCCGAAGCCGAGCGGCCCGTCTTGCGGATCTTCGCCGCGTCGATGCGGATGATCTTGCCGCCTTTCGTGACGATTACGAGGTCTTCGTCCTCGGCAAGCGCCATGACGGCCACCACGGCGCCCGTGCGTTTGGTGATCTTCATGTTGATCACGCCCTTGCCGCCGCGTGAAGTCACGCGGTACTCGTCCAGTTGGGTGCGCTTACCGATGCCGAGTTCGGCCATCGACAAGATCAGGTCGGTTTGATCGACGCACAGCAAAGCGATGACTTCGTCGTCTTTGCTCAGCTTGATGCCGCGAACGCCGCGCGCGGGCCGCCCCATCGGACGCACCTGGTCATGGTCGAAGCGAATCGCCTTGCCCTGCTTGGTGGCAATCAGGATTTCTTGATCCGCCTCCAGCAGACGCGCCGAAATCAGCTCGTCGCCTTCGTCCAAGCCGATCGCGATGATGCCTCGCGACAGCGGCCGGCTGAAGACGTCCAGCGAGCACTTCTTCACCGTGCCGTTCTTGGTCACCATCACGATGAATGTGCCCGGATCGAAATCCTTCACCGTACGGAACGCTTGCACTTCTTCGCCCGGCTGCAAGTTCAACAGGTTGGCGATGTGCTTGCCTTTACCCGTCGTGCCGACGTCCGGCAACTGGTAGACCTTCAGCCAATAGACGCGCCCCAGGTTGGTGAAAACCAAAATGTAGGAGTGGGTCGAGGCGATGATGAGGTGCTCGACGAAGTCATCGTCGCGCGTGCCCATGCCGATGCGCCCGCGGCCGCCTCGGGCCTGCTTGCGGTAGGTATCGAGCGAGGTCCGCTTGAGATAACCGTTGTGCGTCACGGTGACGATCATCTCTTCGTCGGCGATCAGGTCCTCAATTGAGATGTCCCCGACCTCTTCGCCGATCTCGGTGCGGCGCTCGTCGCCAAACTTCTTTTTGATCTCGCGCAGTTCGCTGATGAGAACTTTGTTGAGTTCTTCATCTGAGCCGAGAATCTGCAGGTAGCCGGCAATCTCGATTTGGATCTCAGCCAACTCGTCGATTATCTTCTGCCGCTCCATGCCAGTCAGGCGCTGCAGCTGCATCTCGATGACGGCTTGAGCTTGCTTCTCGCTGAAGTCGAAAACCGGCTTCTTAGTCCGGCTGTCCGCGCGCAGGAACCTCGCGTAGTCGATCTCGCTAGCGCCCATGAGACCTTCGCGCGCTTCGGCGGGGCTCCCCGCCGCACGAATCAAAGCGATCACATGGTCGAGATGATCCAGAGCTTTCTGGAAGCCCAACAAGATGTGTTCGCGGGCGCGGGCCTTCTCCAGCAAGAACGCCGTCCGGCGGCGCACCACTTCCGCGCGGTGAGCGATGAAGTACTTGAGGTACTCCAGCAGATTCAGCTCGCGCGGCTGTCCGTTGACGATCGCCAGCATGATGATGCCGGAACCGTGCTGCAACTGGGTCTGCTTGAAAAGGTTGTTCAGCACAACCTCGGGCTCTTCGCCGCGGCGCAACTCAAACACGACGCGCACGCCGTGACGGTCGCTCTCGTCGCGGATATCCGAGATGCCCTCTATCTTCTTTTCATTGACCAGCGCAGCGGCCTGCGCAATCAGCCGGGCCTTGTTGACCTGGTAGGGCATCTCCGTGACGATAATCGCCTGGCGGCCGCCGCTGATCGGCTCAAACTCCGTCCGCGCCCGCACCGTCACGTGACCGCGGCCCGTTTGGTAGGCCCTCACCGCGCCCGCTCGTCCGCACAGAATGCCGCCGGTCGGAAAGTCCGGGCCTTGCACGATGGTCAGCAGCTTCTCCAACTTTGTATTCGGATGTTGAATCAGCTGAATCGCCGCGTCGGTGACTTCGCTCAGGTTGTGCGGCGGAATGTTCGTCGCCATGCCGACGGCGATGCCCGTCGCGCCGTTGACCAGCAAGTTTGGGGCCGTGGCCGGCAGGAACTCCGGCTCCTTATTCTCGTCGTCGTATGTCGGCCGGAAGTCGACCGTGTCCTTGTCCAGGTCCTGCAGCACATCCTCGGCGAATCGCGACAAACGCGACTCGGTGTAGCGCATCGCCGCCGGCGGATCGCCGTCCATCGAACCGAAGTTGCCTTGCCCGTCGATCAACGGGTTGCGCATCGTAAACGGCTGCGCTAAGCGAACCAACGTGTCGTAAATCGAGGCATCGCCGTGAGGGTGATATTTA
>CAMPKL010000376.1 GCA_946887065.1 uncultured Bryobacterales bacterium | reverse complement strand
GTAGCGACAAGCTTGTCACGATGGCGCCCCCGCGCCCAGAACCTCACAGACCATCGCGCGAGCAGCACGAACGGCAGCAGCGGCGCGGCGCCGACGCGCATCCAGCGGGCAGCCAAGGACATTTCGGCCGAGCTCATGGCTCCATAACAACGCCCGTGATCGAACCGGCGCAGAAGGTAGTCCGAGAAGTCGATGGTCTTGTCGAGACTTACGATCATCCCGGGCTCAATGAGCAACGTCTCCCCCAACTCAAGCAAACGGTCATTGACGAATGTCTTCCACAACTCGGGCGAGCGCGGCACGCCGCCTTCGAACAGCGCCGATCGTTTGTACGAGACGTTGCAGCCAGGCAGCAGGTCCATGCCTTGTACTTCCATTGGCGGCAGGAACATTCCGTATTCGTTGATGTACAGAGCCCAATCGAGCAAGCCGCGCTGGGCCGCGCCGTCCAGGTCGACCGGCCCGCCGATAGCTTGGTTCGCGTGTACACCGTGCGTTTCCCGGACGGCCGCCAGCCAGCCGTTGGCCGGAATCGAGTAAGGATCGAGAATGGCGACAAGCTCGCCAGTCGCCTGGCGTAGGGCCGACGCGCGCAGCACGTGCAGAGCGGCTGGCCTTGCGTAGCTGATCAATTCAATTCGCCCTGCGTGATCGGTCAACTCCTGCTCCAACGCCGAATGCCCGCCGAACGCAACGATCACTTGCACGCCGCTGTCCCACTGCGCCGCTAGCGCGTCAAGGCAGCGCTTGATCGGCGTGTCCGGGCCATTGCCGGCGATGATGACGGAGACCTGCATTAACGGGGTACGACGATGCGATCCAGCTCCGAGAATACCTTGCCGGCAACCGTACTCCAGCGGTGGCGCTTCGCTCTTTTCACGCCGATTCGCGAGCATGCGGCGTGCAACTCGTCGTCACTCAGTAGCCGCTCGACGGCCGCTGCCATGGCGTTCTCATCCAGCGGATCGAACAGCAGGCCCGCGCCTCCGACGACCTCCGGCAATGCGCCCCTATTGCTCGCGGCCACCGGGGCCCCGCAAGCCATGGCTTCTGCCGCGGGCAGCCCAAAACCCTCGTCAAGCGACGGCAAAAGAAGCATGTGCGCTGCGCTATAGAGCGAAGCCAACGTTTGGTCGTCCACGTAGCCGGTGAAAGCGACGCGCTCCTGCAGCCCGCAATCGCGAATCACACTGCGTACTTCTTTGTGAGCGCTATGGAAAGAGTCGCCATCGACATCACCCACCAGGAGGAGTCGCCAGTCCGTGGTTCCCCGATCCGCGAGCAAACGCACGCTGCGAACCAGCGCCGCCAAGTTCTTGTGCGGGCTAATCCCACCGACGTACAGCAAAATTGCTTCGTCAGCCCCAATTCCAAACTGTTCGCGCGCCGCGGCCTGCTTCGATGCGTCTTGCCGCTGGAATCGTTCATTCACGCCTTCCCCAATCACGGCGATCTCGTCGCTGTTGCGGCCGAACGCCTTCGCGATTCGCCGCCTTGCGTCTTGCGACACGGTCGCGATTTTCTTGGAAGAGCGCAGAGCCGCGCGCACCTTTTGATTCCACAGCCAGCGAGATCTCATCGAGGCGACGATCTGGTCCGGGTGCGTCTCGGCGATCACGTCGTGAATGGTGACCAGCGCGGGAGTATCCGAGGGGACAGGGAAGAACGAGTAAACCGCCGGAAAGAAGATCACATCCGGCTGCAGCCGAACAACCGCTTGCCGGAATCGCCACAAATCGATCAAGCTGCGCGAACTCTGCGCCGATGCAGCCTCGATCGGCGCCTGCGAAACCTGCACCTCGCACACTTCAAGCCCAGCGGGGAAATCAGCCGTTGCCGCCGTCTGCCCATCGACTACTAGGACCAGTTCACGTTCCCCCCGCGCCGCCGCCATCGCCGCGACGAGTTCACGCGTGAAGCGTCCAAAACCGCGCCGATTATTCCAGCACGTCGCATCAACGGCAATCTTCATCAGTAAGAGCGTGGCACGAAACGCGGAGGGACACCTCGCGAGGGCGACGAAGGCGCCGACCGCTTTATCGCCGCAGGAATAGACCTACGCCAGAATGTCTTTGATGACATTGCCGTGTACGTCCGTCAAGCGGAAGTTGCGGCCTTGAAACTTGTAAGTCAACTTAGTGTGGTCGACGCCGAGCGTGTGCAAAATCGTCGCATGCAGGTCATGCACGTGTACCGGGTTGTCGACGACGTTATACGAGTAGTCGTCCGTCTCGCCGTAACTCACGCCCGGCTTGATGCCGCCGCCGGCCATGAAGATCGTGAAGCAGCGCGGGTGATGATCGCGGCCGTAGTTGTCGGCCGTCAATTTCCCTTGGCTGTAGACCGTACGCCCGAACTCGCCGCCCCACACCACCAACGTGTCTTCGAGCATGCCGCGCTGCTTGAGGTCGGTGATCAGGCCCGCGCACGCTTGGTCCACATCCTTGGCTTGACCCGGTATCTGCTTCGGCAAATTCGAGTGCTGATCCCAACCTCGATGGAAGAGTTGGATAAAGCGCACGTCGCGTTCGGCCAAGCGCCGGGCCAGCAAACAATTCGCCGCGAACGTACCCGGCTTGCGCGCGTCCTCGCCGTAGAGATCGAACGTGCTGTCCGGCTCGGACGAAAGGTCCGTCAAATCCGGCACCGACGCCTGCATGCGATACGCCATTTCGTACTGCGCGATGCGCGTCGAGATCTCCGGGTCGCCGAACTCTTGCAGGTGCAGTTCGTTGAGTCGACCGACATCGTCAATGAATCGCCGCCGCGCTTGCGTGCTGAAGCCCTCCGGGTTCGATAGGTACAGCACCGGGTCGCCGATCGAGCGGAACTTGATGCCCTGGTAAGTCGTCGGCAAAAATCCGCTGCCCCACTGCCGATCCGCAAGCGGCTGATCGTTGGGGTTCCCCGAGCCTTGAGAAATCATCACCACGAACGCCGGCAGGTCGCGATTCTCGCTGCCCAACCCATAAGCCAGCCACGATCCAATGGACGGCCGCCCCGCCAACTGAAATCCCGTCTGGAAGAACGTCACCGCCGGGTCGTGATTGATTTGCTCGGTATACACCGACTTCACAAAACACAACTCATCCGCCACGCCTGCCAAATGGGGCATCAAGTCGCTGATCCAAGCCCCCGACTGCCCGTGCTGTTTGAAGTCGAACAACGACGGCGCCACCGGAAAGCTCGCCTGTCCGGCCGACATCTCCGTCAGCCGCTGACCCTTGCGTACCGAGTCCGGCAAGTCCGTCCGCATCAGTTCCTTCAGCCGCGGCTTGTAGTCGAACAGCTCAATCTGAGACGGCCCGCCCGACTGGAACAGATAAATCACCCGCTTCGCCGTCGGCGCAAAGTGAGGCAGCCCCGGCAGGCCCGCCGAATCCGCAGCGTGCAATTCATCACCCATCAGGCTCGCCAGTGCAGCAGTGCCCAACCCAACAGCAGACTTGCCGAAGAAACAGCGGCGAGTCAAAAGATCTCTTGCGTCTTGAAACTCCATCGTCCTACTCCTTCGTCACGGCTGTATCGAGGTTGAGGATCAAGCTGGCCACCGTGGAGTAAGCCGCCAATTCGCTCGGGTTTAGCTTTTCATTCCGCGGCGATTCGCCCTGAGCCAAATAGTCGAGAGCCGCCTTCTGGTCCGAGCTAAACAGATCGCGGTAGTAGTTGTAGCTGTCCACTAAGATCTCGCTCGCTTCCGCACCCGGCGGCTGCGCCGTAACCAACTGCATCGCGAAAGAAATGCGTTCAGCGGGGGATGACCCTCCCTCGCGCATCATGCGCTCCGCCATCTTGCGCGCTGCTTCTAAATAGGTCACGTCGTTCATCAAATTCAGCGACTGCAGCGGCGTATTCGTGCGAGCCGTGCGAACCACGCACGCCTCGCGAGTCGACGCATCGAAATTCGTCATCATCGGCGGCGGCGAAGTGCGCTTCCAGAAGGTGTAAAGGCTGCGCCGGTATAGCGCGTCTCCGCTGTCCGCTTTGTAGTCGCTTCCGCCGGTCAGCTCCGTCCACAAGCCTGCCGGTTGATAGGGCTTCACCGAAGGTCCGCCGATGTCCTCAACCAGCAAACCCGAAATCGCCAGCGCTTGGTCGCGTACCATCTCCGCCGCGAGGCGAATGCGCGGGCCTCGCGCCAGCAAGCGGTTGTCGGGGTCCCTCTCCAGCAACTCCGGCGTCATCCGCGAAGACTGCTGATACGTCGCGCTCATCACGATCGTCTTCTGCAGATGCTTCATGTCCCAACCGCTGCCGATGAATTCGGTCGCCAGCCAATCGAGCAGCGCCGGATGCGAAGGCGCTTCGCCCTGCGAGCCGAAATCTTCCGTCGTTCGCACGATGCCCATGCCGAAATACATCTGCCAAAAGCGGTTCACCGCAACGCGCGCCGTCAACGGATTCTTCGCATCGACCAGCCAGCGCGCCAACCCCAAACGATTGTTGGTGTTTCCCGCCTTCATCGCCGGCAATGCCGCCGGCGTCGCGGCAGAGACGACCTCGCCCGGCTGATCGTAAGCGCCGCGCCGCAACAAGTGCGTCTCGTGCGGCGTCCGATCG
>CAMPKL010000375.1 GCA_946887065.1 uncultured Bryobacterales bacterium | reverse complement strand
ATATCGATTCGGATCTCGCCGGCATGACCGAGTTGCAAGTCGGCAGCTACGTCTTCATGGACGTCGAATACCGGCGCTCCGGCGGCAGCACCGGCGAAGTCTATACCGACTTCCGCCCCTCGCTCACAGTGCTGGCCACGGTGATGAGCAAGAACTACGACGACATTGCCACCATCGACGCCGGCTTGAAGGCCTTTGCCACCGACCGCAGCTTCGGCCCCGAACCGCTGATCGAAGGCGTCACCTACTCGTTCAATGGCGACGAGCACGGTCGTCTCCATCTAGAGAAGGCCAGTCGTGAAGTGAAGCTGGGCGACAAGGTCGAGTTGATCATTCCGCACTGCGACCCCAACGTCAATCTCTACGACCGCATCTACGCCTGCCGCGGCGATCAAGTGCGCGAGATCTGGAAGATCGCCGCGCGCGGGCACGCCTGACCAGCTGTGGCGGGCGCCCTTCGATTAAGATCGTAAGCGCAAGCCATGACATCTGTTGACCGCCGTACCTTCCTCAAGAACTCCGGGCTCGCCCTCGGCGCCGCCTCACTCGCCGCCTGTTCAAGCGCCGAAGCAGCCAAGCCCAACATCCTTTGGATCATCGCCGAGGATTTCTCGCCCCAACTCGGCTGCTACGGCGACAAGCTCGTCTCGACGCCCAACATCGACCGCCTAGCCTCCGAGGGCGTCCGCTACACCCAGGCCTGCGTTACCGCGCCCATCTGCTCCATCGCCCGCTCCGCCCTGATGACCGGCCGCTATCAGACCGCCATCGGCTGCCACAATCACCGCAGCCACCGCGTCGACGGTTACAAGCTGCCCGAAGGCGTCGGCATCTTCACCGATCTGTTTCGCGCGGCCGGCTATCACACCTCCAACTTGCACAACTCGCCCGTGGGCGGGACCGGCAAGACGGACTTCAACTTCAACCTCGACCAAGAGCCCTTCGACGGCAAGGACTGGACCGAGCGCGCCGAGGGCCAACCCTTCTACGCGCAGATCAACTTCTCAGAAACGCACCGCGCCTTCAAGACGCACCCCAAGCCGATCGACCCCGCCAAGGTCGAGTTGCCGCCCTACTATCCGGATCACCCAGCCGTGCGCAAAGACTGGGCCATGTACCTCGAAGACACGCAGCATCTCGACGACAACGTCGGCAAAGTCTTGCAGCGTCTCGAAGACGAAGGGCTCGCCGAAGACACGATCATCTTCTTCTTCGGCGACCACGGACGCGCCATGCCGCGCGCCAAGCAGTTCCTCTACGAAGGCGGCATGGTGATTCCGCTCATCGTGCGCATCCCTGAAAAATTCCGCCCTGCCGATTGGACGCCAGGCTCGACGAATGAAGCGTTGATCAGCCACATCGACATCACCGCCACGTCGCTCGCCTTGTGCGGCATCGAACGGCCCGCGAACTACGACGCCCAAGTCTTCATCGGCCCTGCCGCCGCGCCGCCGCGCACCGTGCAGTTCGCCGCACGCGACCGCGCCGACGAAACCGTTGACCGCATCCGCGCCGCGCGCACCGCCGAGTGGAAGTACATCCGCAACTACTATCCCGAACGGCCCTACACCCAGCCCAACCACTACAAAGACACCAGCTACCCGTCATTGCAGGTGATGAGGCAACTCAAAGCCGAAGGCAAACTCACGGCCGCTCAGCAGCCCTTCATGGCCGACACGCGCCCGCCCGAAGAACTCTACGACTTGCAGGCGGACCCGTTCGAGTTGAGCAACCTCGCCGCCGATGAAACGCAACGCGCCAAGCTCGATGAGATGCGCGGACAACTCGATACATGGATCGCCGCGACCAACGACACCGGCGCCGTGCCTGAAAACCCTTTACCCGCCGAATACGACCTGCGCACGCGCCTCGACGGCTGGATGACCGCCAACGGCGTCATCACGCGCCAGGACGGGCGCCTGCACATGCAATGGTCCGGCAATGCGAACGTCCTGCACGCCCCCTGGGTCGTCGAGGGCGGCTCATTCGAGTTGCGCCTGCGTATGCGTTCGCCCGACAAGACGCCCGAGTTTTTCTGGGCGACGGTCGACAACATGCTCGGCCAAGGGAATCGCGTACTGCCGCAATTCACAGCCGACAACTCCTGGCAAGACTTGATCCTCCCCTTCGACGTCGCCGCCGAAAACTGGCTCTGCCTGATGGGGTTCGACTTCGGCTCCGGCGACGGCTCGGCCGAAATCGAACGCGCCAGCCTCCATCGCGACGGCGAACTCGTCCGCCAGTGGGAGTTCGCTTGATTCGGCTTCTCGTGCTGTTGACTTTCGCCGCCGGCATCCTCGCTGCTCAGCGCACCGTGCAACTCGGTCCGCGGCCTTTCTTCCTCGTCGACGACATGGACCCTGGCCCGCTCAAGGAAAAGCTCCAGAGCTGCGCCGCAGGGCCGTTTCGCAAGACCGATTTCTCGATCAGCCATCGCGGCGCGCCGCTGCAGTTCCCCGAGCACACTCGCGAGTCTTATGCCGCCGCGGCGCTGCAAGGCGCCGGCATCATCGAGTGCGACGTCGCCTTCACCAAAGATCGTCAACTCGTCTGCCGTCATTCGCAGTGCGACCTGCACACGACCACCGACATTCTCACGACGCCGCTCGCCGCTAAATGCAGCGAGGGTTTCAAGCCTTACGATGTGGCCTCGAAAACTCCCGCGTCCGCGCGTTGCTGCACCAGCGACATTACTCTCGCTGAGTTCAAAACCCTTTGCGGCAAGATGGATTCCTTCGACCCCTCGGCGACAACGGCGCAAGATTACCTAGGCGGCATCGCGCCCTGGCGCACCGAACTCTACGCGGCTTGCGGGACGCTGCTGACTCACGCCGAGAGCCTTGCCTTGTTTCAAGACCTCGGCGTTAAGTTCACTTCCGAACTCAAAGCGCCCGACGCGCCGATGCCCTTCCAAGGCGACTACACGCAGCAAGCCTACGCGCAACAAGTCGTCGATGAATACAAGGCCGCCGGCATCGATCCCCAAGACGTGTGGCTGCAATCGTTCAGCCTCGACGACGTTCTTTACTGGATCGAAAACGAACCGGAGTTCGGCAAGCAAGCCGTGTTCCTCAACGACCGCATCAACGATACCGCCGGCTACGCTGCTGCCGTCGCCGGCATGCAACGCCTCGCCGATCAAGGCGTACGAATCATCGCGCCGCCGCTATGGGTCCTTCTCGAGGTCGACTCCGGCGGCGCCATCGTCCCGTCCGCATACGCCGTCGCCGCCAAGGCCGCGGGCCTCGACATCATCGCGTGGTCGCTCGAACGTTCCGGCGCGCTCGCCAACGGCGGCGGCTCGTACTACCAATCGCTCAACGGCTCCACAGGCCGCCCGTCCGTCATCAACAACGACGGCGATGTGATGACGGTTCTCGACGTGCTCGCAAAACAAGTCGGCGTGCTCGGCGTTTTCTCCGATTGGCCCGCCACCGTTACCTATTACGCGAACTGCATGGGCCTGTAGGCGAAGACGGTCTTGACAGCCGGCAGCCTCGGGTGTACAAAAAAGGCGGAAGGAAAAACAGTGAACGCTTCCGCGGCAAAGACCGCGGATGTACCCAAGCCCGAAAGGAGGACACTGAATGAGTCCACCGAACGGAAATGGGCGGTCGTGCAGAATAGCTTGACGTGACGGGACTTCCAAGAAGCCCGAGGGGACTCGATGGAACCCGTCGCCTGACTGAAGAAAGGCTCGATTGAGTCCGGGCACAATGCCCAAAACGAAGTCAGGAAAAACGACGAGCGGCGCGGCCGCCCGTTTTGCGTTTAGCATCGTCTCATGCCGGTCTTCCTCATTCGCGACGGCCTTCCCGCCGATGCGCCCGTAATCGCAGCGTTCAACGCGGCAATGGCCCGCGAAACCGAAGCGTTGGAATTGGATCCCGTACGCCTGCTGGCGGGCGTGCGCGCCGTCTTCGACGATCCCGCCAAAGGCTTCTACCTAGTCGCCGAGCAAGACGGCGAGGTCATCGGACAGCTGATGATCACTTTTGAATGGAGCGACTGGCGCAACGCCGTTTTCTGGTGGGTGCAAAGCGTCTACGTCGCCCCCGCCGCGCGCGGACGCGGCGTCTATCGAATGCTTTACCACGAGTTATTGCGCCGCGCGCAAGAACGCGGCGGCGTCTGCGGCATTCGGCTCTACGTCGAGCGCCACAACGAAGCGGCAAAGCGCACCTACGCCAAGCTCGGCATGTCCGCGACAATCTACGAAATGTGGGAAGAGGATTTTGTTGTGGAGCGCGCAGCCCAGCAGGGGCGGCATAGTTAGTAGCCCAGTGGCGTAAGCCCTGGGTACCGAGCATGTCCCGCGCGAACCATCTTCCTCCCGTGTCAGCGTCCCAGGGGATGCCACCCCTAACCGTTCGAGGGCCGCTGACGTCCGCTCAGGGGCCGTTCGAAGGCCGCAGATGTCCGCAAATGTCCGCAAATGGCCGGTCCTTTTGGTGGTTAAGTTGTTGAAGGTGTTGGATTGGATCAGTCTTCGGTCATGTTTTCGCGTCCGGTCCGAGCCCCGACCGTGAGGGAGGGGTCTTCAAAGGCTCGGCCTTAGACGGACCT
>CAMPKL010000374.1 GCA_946887065.1 uncultured Bryobacterales bacterium | reverse complement strand
ATCTTCGCGCGCTGCATGACGCGCCTGAAAACAATCTCATCGGGAATATCCAAGTAGATCACCCGGTCCACGTCCCAGTTTTCGAACAGGTACTCGGCCTGCGGGAGCGTCCGGGGAAATCCGTCCAACACGAACCCGTAATTGAAGTCGTGCTGCTCCAGCCGCTCCCGGACGACCTTTTCCACGATATCGTCCGATACCAGGTGTCCGGAATGCATGATTCGGGTGATTCGCGCCGCGAGCTTCGTGTGGTGCTGCATGTGCCAGCGAAACATGTCGCCGATCGAGATATGCACGAAATCATGCGCCTGGGACAGCAGCCGGCTCTGGGTGCCCTTACCTGAGCCCTGCGGGCCGCAAATGATGTACTTGTGCATAGCTCCAAAACTATCGCCGGCGGAGAATCGTCAAGTACAACCCCGCCCTACACGTCAGCAGCCTTCAACGCCTTCACGTCCAACCCCAATCTCTGGATCTTCTGGTTCAGCGTGGAGAGGGCGACTTTCAAGCGCTTCGCCGTTTCCGTCTGATTCCAGCCCGCCTTCTTGAGTTCATCGACGATGAGCCGCTTCTCAAACTCTTCCACTTGCTCGGGCAGACTGGCCCCCGCGATCGGCTTGAAGTCGACCGGCAGATTCCGCGGACTCATTCCGTGCCGCTCCAACACATTTTTGGGCAACATCTCCACGGGCACCACGGGGTCTTTCGCCAGCACCACCGCCCTCTCGACCGCATTTTCCAGCTCGCGAACGTTTCCGGGCCAGGCGTGGTCCATCAACATGCGCATCGCTTCGGGGCTAAACTCCAGCGTCGAGGCGCCTTGCGAGTCCAAATAATAATCGTTCTCGCGGCAGAAGCGATCAAAGAAATGTCTCACCAGCAAGGGAATATCGCTGCGCCGATCGCGCAGCGGCGGCAAGTGGATCTCAATCACGTTCAGACGGTAAAAAAGATCCTCGCGAAAGTCGCCGGCGGCTACCATGTCGGCGAGATTCTCATTGGTCGCCGCAATGATGCGGACGTCGACCCTCACGGGCACCGAAGATCCTACCGGCGTGAACTCCAATTCCTGGATCACGCGCAGCAACTTGGCTTGCGTCTCCAACCCCAGCGTGCCGATTTCATCGAGAAAGATGGTCCCCTCATCCGCAGCTTCGAAGAACCCGACGCGGTTGTAGCTCGCGCCCGTGAACGCGCCCTTGACGTGTCCAAATAGCGCCGACTCCATTAAGTCGAGCGAGATTGAGCCTGAGTTAACCGGTACAAACGGCTTCCCCGAGCGGGGAGAACGCGCATGAATCGCTTTGGCGATCAGTTCCTTGCCCGTGCCGCTTTCTCCCGTCACCAAAACCGTCGAACGGCTCGGCGCCACCTGCTCGACCAGCGCGAACACGCGCTGCATCGGCTCGCTCTTGCCCACGATGTTGCCGAAGCTGTAGCGCTCCCGCAGTTCGCTGCGTAGCCGTCTGTTCTCACTCTCAAGCCTGCGGCGAGCGATCGTCTGCTCAATGCCCAGCACCAGCTTGTCGTTATTCCACGGCTTGGTGAAGAAGTCGTCCGCGCCCAAGCGAATCGCCTTGACCGCCGTCTCGACCGTGCCGTAAGCGGTCAGCATGATGATCGGCGTGTCGCTGTCGTGTTGGCGGACCTCTTCCACCACCTCGAGACCGGAGCGGTCGGGCAACATCAGATCGAGCAGAATCAGATCGTAGGATTTGCGCCCCAACAGCGCCAACCCCGATGTTGCATCCGGGGCAGTCTCCACATCGAAGCGCTCCAGGGTTAGCAGCGCCTCCAGGCTTTCGCGAATCGACTCTTCATCGTCAATGATGAGGATTCGCGCCCGGACGGAGGTTTTAAAGGAAGGAGTTTCAGGCATGAATCGGCTTGGAAACGACCGGTAGTTCAATTGTAAACCGGGCCCCCTCGCCGGACGGACTATTCTCCGCGCTCAAAGATCCGCCGTGCTCCTGGATAATGCCGTAGCTCACCGCCAACCCCAGACCCGTTCCGCCCGTCGCCGCCTTGGTCGTGAAGAACGGATCGAATATCTTGCCCAACTTCTCTTGCGGAATACCCACACCGGAGTCCGATATCACGATCAAAACATCGGAGCCGTTCGCCGCGCGTTTCGCTTCCACGCGCAAAACGCCGCCCGACGGCATGGCATCGCGGGCGTTCAAGATCAGATTCAAGAAAACCTGCTGCAGCTTGTTGCCGGCTCCGCGCACCGAAGGCAATCCAGGCTCGAACTCCGTCTCAACCCGTATCGACGCCTTGCGCAGTTGAGGCGCCGTCAGCGACAAGGTTTCTTCCATCGTTTCGATCAGCGAAACCGGCGCGAAGTCGTTGGAAGCCGTCCGCGAAAAGCTCAACAGAGAGTTCACGATTTCGCTGGCTCGGAAGGTCTGCTTGGTGATCTTCTCGAGGATCCGTTCTTGACCCGGGTCTCCCGAGACCTGCTTGGCCAACATCTGCGCGTAGCTGGAGATCACCGCCAACGGCGTGTTCACCTCGTGCGCCACTCCCGCCGCGAGCAAACCGATCGAACTCAGCTTGTCCGCCTGGAGTACTTGTTCTTCCAGTTCCACCCGCTCAGTCACATCGTCGACGATAATCAGCCTGCCGATGGGTTCAAAGTTCTTGGCCACCAGGGGCGCGATCGCCGCGTTCAAGATATGACGAGTGGACGCCTGGCCCGCGCTGGGCCGATGCGGTTCCGGGAAGTCATCCGGCGATATCGCCAGCTTGTAGACGCTGCGCACGCCGCTGTCTGACTTGGCGCTCTCAAACTCAGCAACCAGCGTCGCGGGCAGCAAATCGGTCAGCTTCCGGCCGATGGCGTCCTCGCGCGAGATACCGAACAGCAACTCCAGCTGCGTGTTCCAGCTCTCCACACGATCGCTCAAGTCCACCGCCAAGATGCCCACGTGCAGCGACTCGACGATGTTCTCGTTGAAATCCTTTAAGCGCTGGTATTCCGAGGCGCGCTTCTCCAGCGAGCGGTATAACCGCGCGTTCTCCAAGGCGATCGCGAAGTTGCCCGACACCGCTTCCACCAACGAGAGGTCTTCGGTCGTCAGATACTGCCCGGACTCCGTCAGCCCCAGGCCGATCCAGGCGATCGTGCGGCCCTGCACACGGCAGGGAACGTAATAGTAAAGGTTGAGTTGGGCGATCGCTTCGTTTTGAGACCGTGAAAGCAGCGGCCCCTCGCTCGGATCGCTAAACGCCCGATACCTCAGCCCCTGCACCAGTTCGTCCGTCAAAAACCGCAGGTTCAGTCCCGCTGCCGCTTCCAAGCCCCGGGCGAAGGCCGTCCGCGGCGATTCGCCGTCCTCGCCGCAAGTGAAAACGGCCACGCGGTCCACGCCCAGCGTCCTCGCCAAGCGCTCTCCGAGAGACTCCAGCATGCTCTCGGTGTTCGTCTCGGCGCTCAGTTCCGAGGCGAAGTCCGCTAGAGTTCGCCGGTAATCGTAACGCTCGCGGTAATAGTGGCGGTCCAAAAATCCCTGTATAAAATGGCGTAGCGGGTTGTAGAGCAGCGCGGCAATTACCACCGACGCCACCCAGGCCGCCGGACCTAGCGTCGTCGCGCCCGAACCGACCCAACTCCTTAGACCGAAGGCTCCGCCGTAAAACGCGGCCAAAACCGCGGCGGTCGCCAGGGTGTAGGCAGCCCCCCGCCGCACGAACAGTTCCACGTCCATGAAGCGCTGCCGCGCAATCGCGAAGGCGAATGAGATGGGAATTAAAGCCAGCGGGAAGATGGATAGGGTGTGGTTCGGCCCCAGATCGCCCTGAACCACGAACGGCGCCACATAGAATGCGACGAAGGGCGCCGTACCGGCCAGCGCGCCCAGCGACAGCCAACGCCGTTGCGTGCGAATCAGCAGATCTTCGGCTTCGTGCCCGCCAAAGCGCAACGCCAGAGCCGCTGCCAAATAACCGAGGCCCAAAGCGCCGTAGTCGATCCGGTCGAGCAACTCCTGCAGCACCCATGCCGGACTATCGGTTTGCAGCAGCCCTGCCGCCGTGACGTGCCGGACCGCAATCAGCGCCGCCGCAATGCCGTAGCCGGCCGCCGCAACCAGCCGCGACCGCTTGCTCCGCAACCCCAACGGGAACCCGGCAGCGAAGTGCAAGAACAGCGCCGGCGTCAGTAACGTCGCCCACACGTCGGCCCAATAGATGAACCTGTCGAATCCGCCTAGCTCGCCCGTGTAACTAAAGCAATAGAGAACGAAGGAGGAGAGCGAGAAAAGAAAAAAGAGGCGGACCAGCGCCGTCCGCGGACTGCGCCGCCAGACAAACGCACCGATCAGTAAGTAGACCAACCCCAGAGTCCACTGAAAAACTGATGCTGTCCGCCTCTGTGACGACTCGGACCGGGTCACCAGCAGATAATCGAGGTCCGCTCCGTTACGGCGGACCCGATAATCTGCTTGACTCCAAGCTCCCAGCGCCCCCAACAACCGGTCGACGTCTCTTGAACGTTCGATCCGGTTGCCGTTGATCTGCCGAAGCAGATCGCCCGGCCGCACCCCCACCGACGCGGCCGGGCCCT
>CAMPKL010000373.1 GCA_946887065.1 uncultured Bryobacterales bacterium | reverse complement strand
GTCGGACAGGGAGGATGCGGAAACTACAACTTCGGCGGCGGCGGACGTCCCGACGCGACCGGCATCAACCCCAACGACGGACCGAAGACGGCCGAGGCGTTTTGGAGCAAAGGAGCGGATAACCGCCAGAACTCCTACACCTGCTCGGATCCGGGCATCGCCTACCGCTACGGCAACTCCACCCGCAACCAACTCCTCAGCCCTGGCGTTGCGAACATGGACTTCTCCTTAAGCAAGGACTTCCGCATCACCGAATCGGCGGCCGTGGAGTTCCGCTTTGAGTCGTTCAACTTCACCAACCACCCGAACTGGAATACTCCAAGCACCAGCTTTGACAACATCCAGTACGGACGTATCACCAGCTCCGGCAGCATGAGAACGAATCAGTTCGGTCTCAAGTTTAACTTCTAACCGTTCGAATTGCCCTCACCTCTTGGTCCCCGAAACCTTGGTAAGGGCAGGGGCGTTCCGGTCAGACCGGGACGCCCTTTTTCATTGGCGCGGCGGCAGCAGTGAGATGTAAGGAATGAAGTGGCGTCCCCAGCGGGATTCGAACCCGCGTTACCGCCGTGAAAGGGCGGTGTCCTAGGCCTCTGAACGATGGGGACCCGGAGATAGGCGGAGGGCCGATGAGGCCCTCTACTCCAGAATAGTCGGCTGGCTGGAACAGCGTCAACAGACGAGGGCGGTTAGGCGGCCGGGCCGAAGGCGGCGTTGATCTGACCGCGCAAATAATCTAGATCTTTTTCGATGGCGATGAGCGTGCGTTCTTCCCGAATCGCCTTCGTTGGACCCTGGACCTCGAATTCCTGATGTAGGGTGACCGGACCGGAAAATCCCGTCTGAGCGAGTATCTTGAAGAATTGCGGGAAGTCGACCATCCCTTCCCCCAGGGGGCAATCGTGGACGGTCCACTTGCCGCCGGTTTTCTCCCAGTAGAAGTCTTTGATGGCGACCATGAGGATGCGCGGCGCTAGGCGGTGAAAACCGATTTGCCAGCCGCCGAGCCCGCCCTCAATCGTGGCGTGGTAGGGGTCGAAATAAAAGCCCATCACGCTAGGCTCGATGTCTTCGACGAGGGACCAGTGATCCCACATGGCGGCGCCGACATAGTCGCCGGAATGGTTGTGAAAGCCGGCTTGTATTCCGACTTGCTTGGCCAACGCGGCGAGCGCTTGGACCTGACGCTTTACCGAGGCAAGCGTTTCATCGAGCCTGGACAGGTCGCGGTAGCGGTAGTAGCCGAGCTTAAAGAGCGGAATGCCGAGGGCGTGGGCCGTTTCGAGCGTGGGCCTCGCCGCCGGATCGCCGGCGGAGAGCAAGCCGGTGGTGATCATGGGCAGGCTGACGCCTTGATCGTGCAGAGCCGCATGGGCGCGGGGCAAGTCACGGGCGACGTTTTCGGGTTCCACGTGCCCGCCGGGGCGAACGGTGAGGTCGCAGCCGGGGACTTTGAGATCGACGAGGGTACGGGCGAGGGTTGGGTAGTCCAGGAACGCCAAATGTTTAGAGAAAACGCAGAGAGTCGGCGTCCTCTTCGCGGGGGACTGGGCCGCAGCGCTGCCGGCGGCAGCGGCCATGGCAAGAAGATAGCGTCGGGTTACGGTCATGGCGATTCTCCTGGCGCCGCTACGATTGTACGACGCACTCATCCCAAGGTTGCGCATCCGGAAGGCGGGCGCCGATTTGTAAGGTCCGAGGGCGGGTGCTATCTTACTCAGGGAGTAGCTTTGGAGGGGCGGCGCCGCAGCCGTCCCGGACGATCAAGCGCATCAGGCAAACGCCCGTGGCGGTCATGATTCGATCGCACCTGTTTCGACTGCACTCCGATGAAGATACTCCTGACCCTACTCGCGGCATTCTCGTGCTGCACACTCCCCTTGCTGGCCCAAGAAGCCGAACCCGCCGTCGAGCATGGGGGCGCCTCGAGTTTTCTGTTCGAGATTGTGATGATCTTGATCGCCGCGAAGATCGGCGGAGAGATTTTTGAGCGATGGAACCAGCCGGCTGTGCTGGGTGAGCTGATCTTCGGCGTGGCATTGGGCAACCTGAGCCTGCTCGGTCTCACGTTCATGCAAGGGTTCAAGACGGATGAGGCCTTGATTCTGGCCGCGGAGATCGGCGTGATCCTGCTGCTGTTCGAGGTGGGACTCGAATCGAACATTGACGAACTGATGGCGGTGGGCGGATCTGCGATGTTGGTCGCCTGCATGGGCGTCGTGGCGCCGATGATCCTCGGCTACGGCGTCTCGATTTGGTATCTGCCGGGGCATGCTTGGTACGGTCACACGTTTGTGGGAGCGACGCTGGCCGCGACCAGCGTGGGCATCACCGCACGCGTTTTGAAAGACATGAACAAGATGGACACCAAGGAGGCGCGCATTATTTTGGGCGCCGCGGTGGTTGACGATGTTCTGGGTCTGATCATTTTGGCGGTTGCTTCGGGGCTCATCACGTCAATCGCAGCCGGCGGCAGCGCAGAGATTTCGCTCCTGCCGGTGCTGTTGATCATCGGCAAGGCGGTCGTCTTCCTGGCCGTCTCGATCCTAGTGGGCAAGGCGCTTGCGGGCCGCGTCATCAGTTGGGGTTCGCAGGCGAAAGTGCGCGGAATACCCGTTGTGTTGACGATCTGTTACTGCTTCGTGATGGCGGGCATCGCCGAAACGATCGGATTGGCGGCCATCGTCGGCGCTTTTGCCGCAGGGTTGGTGCTCGACAGAACGCACTATGTCGGCTATCACGAGTTGAAGGGAAAGAAAGTTGAAGAATTGCTGGCGCCGATTAGCGCGATCTACGTGCCGGTGTTCTTCGTGTTGATGGGCCTGCGCGTGGACTTGAGCGCGTTCACATCTTGGAGCGTGTTGCAGTTCGCCGGGGTTTTGAGTCTGGCGGCCATTCTGGGCAAGCAGGTGTGCGCGTTCGGTGTCCTGGAGAAGGGGTTGAACCGGGCGGCGGTCGGCATCGGCATGATCCCGCGCGGCGAAGTCGGCTTGATTTTCGCGGGCATCGGCGCGACGTTGATGGTCAACGGAGAGCCGGTATTTTCGTCCCAGACCTACTCGGCGATGATCGTGATGGTCATGGTGACGACATTGGCGACGCCGCCGTTGCTGAAAGTCGTTTTCTCAAGGTAATTCCGCCGGGGTTGTACTACAATCCGAATCGATGCTGAGCAAGATACTACGCCTGACCCTTTGTACAGTTTTGTTAGGAAGCGCCGTGCAGGCCGCCGAGCCGAATACGCTTACCGTGGAGGAGAAGGCCGCCGGCTGGCAGTTGCTCTTCGATGGTAAGACCTACAACGGCTGGACCGGCATGAAGGGAACGCCGCTGCCGGAGGCGAATTGGGCGATTGAGGACGGCGTGCTGCGCACAGTGCCGGGGACCAGCGGCGATCTGGTGACGACGCGCCCCTACGACGACTTCGAATTGACGTTCGACGTAAAGATCGTGGCCGACGGCAACAGCGGAGTGAAATATCTCGTCCGGCAGGACTGGTCGCTCAACCCGGATAGACCGTCCTTGCAAGCGGTCGGGCATGAGTATCAAGTGCTGGACGACGCAACGCTGAAGGGAAAACCGGGTTGGGAAAAGGAGTCGATGGGCTCTTTCTACCTGGTGTACGCGCCCAAGAACAAGAAGCAGAGTGCGTTTGGGGAGTGGAATACCTGCCGAGTCGTCGTGAAAGGCGACCAGGTCGAACACTACCTGAACGGCGACAAGATCCTGGAGTATCAGTTGGGCACGGACGAAGTGTTAGCGCTCGTTCAGCAAACGAAATTCCGGAACGTGCCCGGCTTCGGCACTAAAGCTCCCGGCTACATCGTGCTGACGCACCACGAATCACCGGCCTGGTTCCGCAACATCAAGATTCGCGAGCTGAAGTAGTCTACGACTGAGCCGCTTGGCCGGGCTTTACGATCAGCGAAGGCTGCGGCGGCTCGGACGGATCGGCTTCCCAGGGCAGAACTCCGTCGCAACGCTCGCGGTAAAACTCGCCGGGCTTCTCCACGGTCGCGACGACTTCGCCGGGTTGGCGCTGCACGCCGCCTGTTTCCAACGCGCCCATGGCGGCGAGTTGCATCGGCCGCAAACCGTACCAGGGATCGAGGCGGACGCTGGTGATCCGCGAATCGCCCTCGGGAACGTCCATTGCTGCCGCAAAGGGGTTCACTTGTTGACGGCGTCCTTGGTAGCCCCACTGTTGGAGGACGAGTTCGCCGGTACGTTGGCCGGGGCGGATGCGCAGGTTCACGATGTTGAGACGTCCGATAGATGTGCCGGTGGTGAAGCCTCCGAAACCGCCGTCGGCGTAAAAGAACTCGCGGCCCTGTCTAGCTCCGGTGAGGCTGCAGTCGATGGGCGTGAGCACGACTTGTGGTTCCCCGGATTTGGTGGGATAACCGAATGCTTCGCGCCCATAAACCAGGTCGCCGCCGGGGACTCGCATATAGCGAAAGCCGGCTTTATCGGGGACCTCTTTCCCGATGATGAAATCGGCAAGGACTTCACCTTCGGCGTCACGCAAGGTGACGCGCTTGCCGCGACCGACGAGCGAGGCGGCGGCTTCGTCGAAGGGATCG
>CAMPKL010000372.1 GCA_946887065.1 uncultured Bryobacterales bacterium | reverse complement strand
GTACACTCAAAGAGCCGCGTGGTTCCCGCAACGCGACGGTCCGAAGACAGGCGTGATTGGCGTTCCAATAGAGAACTCGGGAGCCGCTCTCGACAGTAAGCGTTGTTCTGGTTGCGGACATTGGGCCGCGATTCAGGCGCAACGGTGCGACCGCTGCGGTCGGCTGCTCCGCAACCGGGACGCCGCTGCTCGCCTCCGCCGCGGATTCGAGCAAGCAGAGGCCCTGCCCGAACCCTCGGCCCCGCCGCCGGCGAGACCCCTTCCAGAGCCGGAGTGGAAACGCGAACTTCAGGAAAGATTGGCCGGTTATCGGGATCGCGCCCCGCTCCCAGACGTGCAACGACCGGCCCTAGAACTGCCGCCGCCCAAGCGGGCCGCCGCTCCGGAAGCCCGCCTTCCGGCGAAATCGGCTGAAGCGCGCCCGGCGCCGCTTCGCCGTCCTGCTCCCGCCGACTCCGCGCCGCTCGCCCGTGGACGGGAAACCGCGCCGCCGATCGTCGATTTGCGGCCCGCCGCCGGCGATAGCCCGCGCCTGACGCGGGCGCAGCGGATCCCGGCTCCGTTATCGGTCCGGGCGATAGCCGGCGCCATGGATTTGGGCATAGCGCTGGTGGCGACCGGCATTTTCACCGCAATCGTCTACCAGATCGAGCAAATCACCGTATCGCCCGATGAGGCCGTCCGCGTGATCGGAGCAGCTTTCGCCCTGATTCTGTCTTGTTATCTTTTTTGTTTTCTGTTTTTTGCGGGACGGACGGCTGGAATGCGCTGGGTTGGGCTGACCGTGCTCAATCTGGACGGCGACCCTCCGGACGCCGCGCAGCGCCGCAGCCGCGCGCTCGGAACCCTATTGAGCCTCGCCGCCCTCGGCGTCGGTTTCATCTGGGCCGTCGCCGACGAACAGAGCCTTACTTGGCACGACCGTATGTCTCGTACCTTCGTCGCTCAAGACGAGCCGTAGCGGCCGTCGGTCCGGCGCGTAGTATCCTAAGCCTCACATGAAGACCCAGGGGGGTACTCCGGCGCCGTTGAACTGGCGGACCGCCGCCGGATTGGGAGCCGTCGCGGCCTCGGCTCACGCGACTTCAGAGCAAGCCCTTCTCCGGTTTGTCGGCATTGATGTCAACTGGGCCGACTATCTCGTTCAGGCGGCCCTGTTGCTTTGTGTTGGACTGATCGGCGGGGCCTTTGTTGGATTTTTCGCCGCGCGGCGTCAGGGCGCCTTCAGCATTTCTATTTCCGATATGGAGCGGCTGATTTATGCCGCCTACCTGGGAACGTTCGGCTGGATCATTTGGGGACGTATCGGCGGGCTGCCGCTCGTCGTGGCCCTCGCGCTGGGCTTGGCGGCGACTCTATGCTTGGCGTTCGCTGCCGGTCGCCAATCTTCCGGCTTTTCCGCCGTCATCGCCCGCCTTGCCGCACTCAGCCTCACTCTGTGCTCAATACAACTGGCGGTGGTTTCAGCGGCGGATCTCAGCCCCACCCGAATCGCGCTCTTTCGGGTTTCGCTCGCAGTCCTATCGATTCTTGCCATCGCCGCCGCAACGTCGCCTGGCGGGCTTCGTCGATGGCGCTGGGCTCCGGCCGTGGGCCTTTGGCTTCTGTTGGGTATCGGCTTCCCCACACTCACGGGCGACGGCTTCTGGCTGGTTCACCGTTCCACCGTGCCGCCCCTGCTCCAAGGGGACGCCGCCGGCCAGCCCAATTTCCTGCTCATCGTGCTGGACGCGGTGCGAGCGGATCACCTCGACTTGTTCGGATACAAACGCGAGACGATGCCGCTTCTCACCGCCTTTGCGCGGACGGAGGCCCAGCTGGCGGTTCGCTCCAAAGCTGTGGCGCCTTCCTCCCTGCCGTCGCACGGCTCGATGCTGACGGGCCTTTACCCGCATGCGCACG
This sequence comes from uncultured Bryobacterales bacterium, assembly GCA_946887065.1. The sequence continues at coordinate 2,705 of CAMPKL010000372.1, read as the reverse complement.
GCGGGCACTTGCCTTTCATGAAGGACGAACATCCTCCCAGTTATGCCTACCCGGTCCGAGACGATGTCCCCAACCTGCCTTCGTTTCTAAGCGACAGGGGCTACCAGACAGCGGAAATCGTAGGCAACTACGGCGTCTTGAGCTCCTACGGTCTGACGCGCGGATTCGAATACGTCGACGCCCGCCCAGGCCCGCGATTTCAATTTCGCGCCTACTCCTGGCTGTACGGCTTTGCCATTGCCCAAAGGCCCGCCGGCAATCTTGTCGAAGAAATCGTCCCGCCTTTCTTGCTGCGGAAGACCCGCGGCCTCAATCCCAGCCAGCCGCCATATCGCCGCGCCGCGGAGATCCGAATGTCCGTCCGCAAATGGCTGGATTCCAGGAACGCCGCCGCACCGTTCTTTCTGATGGTCAATTTGTTTGACGCCCACGACCCGTATCTGCCGTTGCCCGAGTTCGACCAAAGGTTCGGGACCGCGCCGAACGTAAGCTGGGTGGGCTTTCCCGATCTCAGGCCCCAAGATGCCATAGAAGGGCGACTTCTCCCTGATGAAGAAGTCGCCTTCTTCATGGGCCAATACGACGCCGAACTGCTCGGGATGGACGTTGCCTTGAATGAACTGATACAGGATCTCAAAAGCCGCGATTTGTTCTCGAATACGTTCATCGTGATTACGTCCGATCACGGCGAAGCTTTCCAAGAGCATGGAACAATGCAGCATTCCTACAGCCTGGAGGAGGAAAAGATATCGGTTCCGCTCATCATCAAATCCAGCGAAAACGTCACGCCGCCGAACAGCGTGCCGACAATGCAATCCGTCGATCTTTTCCCCACATTTGCGGAAGTCCTTGGCCTCGCCCCGCCCGACGGATTGCAGGGGACTCCCTGGGGCCACGGTCGAGGATACTCCTTCGCCGAAGTCTTTTGCGTCTACTGCAAGAGCATTTACTCCAACGCCTACGACAAACTCAAAAAAGAAGAAGCGGCAATCTATCTCGGGCAAGACAAGTTGTTGCTGACGACAACCGGCGAGGACCAGTACTTTGATCTCGCGACGGATCCGGGTGAGCGGATGGCCAGCCGCTTGCCGGAAACCAAGACGGAACTGAGAGATCTTGCCGCGAAACTGATTGAACGGCGGGAGAAGGACATGTACCTCCCCAGCGAGGTGGGAGTCGAGGACTCTGATCTGCTCAAGAAGCTTCGCAGCCTAGGCTATGTCCAGTGATCGGGGAACTATAACAGAAATTCATTCAAACGCGGAAAACTATCAATTTGCATTATGACAACTCGGCTTGCTCTACTAAGCCCAGAAGCTAGAGGTCTAACCGAGTGAGTCAACCGCGAACGCTAATCGAGAAAATCTGGGACGACCATGTCGTTGTCCATGAGCCGGGGTCGCCGGCTGTTTTGTACATCGACCTGCACCTGGTTCATGAGGTGACGTCGCCCCAAGCCTTCCAGGGTTTGCGCGACCGCGGCATCAAGGTTCGCCGCCCCGATCACACGATGGCGACGCTGGACCACAGCATCCCGACCACGGATACGCGCCTGCAAATCATTCCCGACGAGATCGCCCGCAAGCAAGTCGATCAGTTGCGCATCAACTGCAAAGAATTCGGCGTTCCGCTGGCCGATCTTGGCTCGATCGACCAAGGCATAGTACACGTCATCGGCCCCGAACTCGGGCTCACGCAGCCCGGCCTGACGGTCGTTTGCGGCGACAGCCACACCTCGACTCACGGCGCTTTCGGCGCCCTGGCGTTCGGCGTCGGAACGACGGAAGTCGAGCACGTCCTGGCCACGCAGTGCTTGCTGCAGAACAAGCCCAAGACGCATGAGGTGCGTTTCGAAGGCCCGGCTCCTAAAGGCGTCGGCGCGAAAGATCTGATCCTGGCCCTGATCGCCCAAATCGGTGTAGGCGGCGGTACCGGACACGTCTTCGAGTACACCGGCGAAGCCATCCGCGCGCTCTCGATGGAAGGCCGCATGACGGTCTGCAACATGTCCATCGAGGCCGGCGCCAAGGCTGGCCTGATCGCTCCGGACGAAACGACCTATGAATACCTCAAAGGCCGTCCCCGCGCACCTCAAGGCGCCGATTGGGACGCCGCTGTCGAACGCTGGAAGAAGCTCGTCACCGACCCAGGCGCCGAATACGACCGCACCACCATCGTGGACGTGATCAAGCTGGAGCCGATGGTCACCTACGGCACCAATCCCGGCCAAGGCGTCGGCATAACTCAGGCGGTCCCAAATCCAGCCGACATCGCCGACGCCAGCCAAAGCGCGGGCGTAAAGAAAGCCTTGGAATACATGGACTTAGAGCCTGGCAAGCCGATCCTCGGTCACGCCATCGACGTCGTTTTCATCGGCAGTTGCACCAACTCCCGCATGGGCGACTTGCGCGAGGCGGCGGCCGTGTTCAAGGGCCGCAAGGTCGCCCCCGGCGTTCGCGCGATGGTCGTCCCCGGTTCGGAAAAAATCAAGAAACAGGCCGAGGAAGAGGGCTTGCCGGAGATCTTCCGGGCGGCCGGCGCCGAGTGGCGTCAGGCCGGCTGCTCGATGTGCATCGCCATGAACGGCGACCAGCTCAGCCCAGGTCAATACAGCGTTTCCACCAGCAACCGCAACTTCGAGGGACGCCAGGGCAAGGGCGGCAGGACCTTCCTGGCCAGCCCAGCCACCGCAGCCGCTTCCGCCA
>CAMPKL010000371.1 GCA_946887065.1 uncultured Bryobacterales bacterium | reverse complement strand
TGTTTTCCAATCGGATCACGTCCCGCGAAATAGTGTTCGGCCAGCGCCTCATTGACGATGGCCGTGTTCTGGCCTTGCCAATCCCGAACTTCGAACTCTCGACCTGCAAGCAAGGGCGTGCCGAGCGTCTCAAAGTAGCGCGGTCCTACTCCGTTCATCGCGGTATAGCGGCGATCTACCTGAGGCTCCTCAAACCCTTCCGCGGTAATGAAGAACGACGCGGCGGCGCCTGAGATCGGCGTAGCGCCGACGAGCGAAGCCGAGCGGACCCCGGGTATCGCTTGCAGTCTCGCAAGCAGTTGCTCGAAGCGAAGCGGCAGCGATTCCCCTTGGCCGTTGATCGAAGGGTCGAGAGTAACCAGCAACAGATTTTCGCGTTCGAAGCCGATGCCGACGTTGCGGAGGTGCGATAGGTGAGCGGCGAACAGTCCCGCCGCGCTGAGCAGTACGACAGAAAGCCCGACCTGTGTCGCGACGAGGCCTTTTCCGAAGAGGCGTGCGAATCTCGTCTCGGATGCCTTGCCCGCCGCGCGCAGCGAGTTTATTGGGGCTGTTCGCAAGGCCCGGACGGCCGGGATCAGGCCAAAGAGTAGGCCGGCGGCCAACGCCGCGGCTACGGAGAAGAGCAATACACGCCCGTCCAGTTGTAGGTTGATTTCGATGGGCGGCACGCCTGGAGGGCGCCGTCCAGAAGCAACAACATGAACCGAGGACGCGGCGCCCAAATAGGCGAGGCCAAGGCCGGCCGCGCAAGCCAGGGCGGACAGGGCTAGCGACTCCGACAGCACTTGGCGCAATAGACGGGAACGGCCTGCGCCGAGCGAAACGCGTACAGCCATTTCCCTCTCGCGGGCGACGGTCCTAGCCAACAGTAGGCTCGATACGTTGACGCACATGAGCAACAGCAACAACGCGACCAAGCCCATCAGCGCGAGTAGCGGCTTGCCGAAGCGTTCGCGGAGTTGCGAGAACCCCGCCGAGGCCGGTACGACATCCAGGCGCATTTGCCGAAGGACGGGGTCTTTGGTGGGACTGTTTTGGGCTAGGTCTTCAACGCGCTCACGGTCGAGCAATCGCATCTCGGCCTGCGCCTGCTCGATGGATACGCTGTGCTTCAAACGGGCGATCAACTGCAGAGGCAATTCGCCGCTGGCCCGCTGACTCGGCGTCATCGCCGCTGGTATCCATAGGTGTTGCGGCGCACCCACTTGCAGTCCGATGAACTCGCGCGGCGTGATTCCAATGACCGTCACACGCTCGCGATTGACGACGATCTGATTGCCGAGCATGCCGGGATCGAGGTGAAATCTGGTGTTCCAGAAGGACCAGCTGACTACGGCCACAGCCGAGCTCGACGAGCCGAGTTGGTCGTCCTGCGGGTCGATGAGCCGACCCAACTCGGGCTCCACGCCCAGCATGGAGAAGAAGTTCCCGGGGACGTACCCGCCCAATAACTCTTCTGCTTCCACTCCATCCAAGCTGACCAGGAAGTTGGTGGGCGCAACGCCGGTCATGCCGGAGAAGACGTGATTCTGATCGCGGAAGCGCTCAAAATATTTCCAACTGAAAATGTTCAGCCGCGGATCGCCGGGATAGACGCTCAAGAACTCCACGAGTTCACCCGGATAGCGCACGGGCAGCGGCCGCAGCATCAGCGTGTTCAACAAGCTGAAAATCGCTGTGTTGGCGCCGATGCCCAGCGACAGCACGGCGACAACAGTCAGGGTGAAGCTGGGCATTCGGCCCATGCTGCGAAAGGCGTAGCGCACATCCTGCACGACGCCGTCGACCCAAGGCAGGCCGCGCCATTCGCGGTGCGCCTCCTTGGCGGGCTCAACGCCGCCGAGTTGGATCAGAGCTTGACGGCGCGCTTCGGCAGGGGCTAATCCTCTCCCAATATGCTCCTCAATCGCCATCTCAATATGCGCCGCCAGTTCCTCTTCAAACTCGCGGTCGAGGTCGCCCTTGCGGAAGAACGAGATGAGCCGCCCCCGGATTTCACGAAGCCAACTCACGACGCACCGCCCTCGCCGGCAGCGAGAACTCGCCCCATCACGGCGGAAAGCCTTTCCCAATTCGCTAGTTCTTCTTTGATTTGGCGCTTGCCGTCTTTGGTGATCGAGTAAAACTTCGCCTTGCGGTTGTTGTCCGAAACGCCCCATGCGGCGGAGATCCATCCGCGGTTCTGTAGACGCACTAGCGAGGGATAGATCGTCCCTTGGTTGAGCAGAACCTGATCTTTACTCAGCTGCTCAATGCGCCGTGCAATACCGTAGCCGTGCATGGCGCCCATCGATTGGAGGGTGCGCAGGACCATGAGATCCAGCGTGCCTTGCAACAGATCCAGTTTGGGGTCAGCCACGTGCCCTTGTTCCTGTAGAGGTTCCACATGAGTATGGCACACGGACCTGTGGATTGTCTACACGAGATTCTCTATGCGCGGTGCGCGGCGATGATCGCGTGGTTCAACTCGATGCCCAAGCCGGGCGTGTTGGGAACGGCGATGGACCCGTCCACGAATAGCTCTCGCGGGACCAACGTATCGGGACGCCAATCGACTTCGCCCCACTGCACCTCAAGCAACTTGAAGTTACCGATGGCGGCCGAGACGGCAATACTCGCCGCCGTCGACACAGGGCCGCTGGGGTTGTGGGGCGCGACGGCGACCCGGTTCGCGTGCGCCATTTCGGCGATGCGCACGAGTTCGAGCAAGCCGCCGCAATGTTTCACGTCGGGCATGATCACATCGACCGCGCCGGACTTGCACATGGGCTCGAAGCCCTCAACGCCAAACAGCAGTTCGCCGCCCGCAATCGGCTGCAAGATCCTGTCGGCGATTTGCTTCGTCTTCTCAACTTCCTCGGGCGCAACGGGCTCTTCATACCAAGCCAGATCCAACGGCTCGACGCGCTTGGCGACGTCCACCGCTAACTCCACGTCGAAGAAACTGTGGCAGTCGACCATCACGGCGACATCCTTGCCGACAGCCTCTCGGACCGCCGCCAAAGAACGGATGCCCAAGTCCACCGCTGCTTGGATCTTAGCGGCGGGCGAGCCCGGCGGCGGGAAACCGTCAAACGGCGCTAGCTTCAGGTACTGAAACCCTTCAGCCGCCGCTTTTCTAGCCGTATTCGCAAAGCCTTCAGGCGTACGCGGCAACGAGGCGCGGTTGATGTTGGCGTAGACTTCCAGCCGTTCGCGCAGCCCGCCGCCCAACAGCTCATAGGTTGGCACGCCTTGCACCTTGCCGGACAGATCCCAAAGCGCTTGCTCGATCGCGCTGAAGGCGGTGGCGGCAACTAAACCGTTGCCCCGCGCCTTTTCCATCGCCTCGGCCCGGTAGTAATCGACATCGAGCGGCGAGCGGCCTCGGATGACCTCAAAAAAACCGGCCAGTTCCGTGCGCATCCGCTCGATCTGTTCCGCCGAAGTGCCGGCGAAACCAAACGCGTCCGACGCCTCGCCGAGGCCGCTGAGGCCGTCATCGGTCCACAGCCGGACGAAGAGCCAAACCGTGCGGCTGGTCGCCCGAACGGGCAGCAGTTCGAATCGCGTCAGCGCGGCCATCAGGCTGCCGGGGGAGGAGCAGGCGGCGCGGGCAACGGCATCGGCTCGGTCGATGCCAGGCGGGTCATCGCCTCGATGATCGCGGCGCGCTTGCTCTCGTCGAAGATCAGATAGCGATGGTTACCATCGGCAGCTTCTTCGAAGCTGACGGCCCCGTCTTCGCCGATGGCGATGCGGCCTGGGGGCGAAAGCTGGAAATAGCCCGTATCGGGCTGCACGGCATAAAGCGCCGCCGCCGTCTCCCACGCCGTAGCGTCGTAGGGCATGGTCTTGTAGGCGCGGTAAGCGTCCACAATCGGATGATTCTCCGCCCAGCCGAAATCCTTCTCGATGCTGGCGGCCGGAAATTGCAGCTTCTCGCCGACTTCCGCGCCGCAGGCGACGATCGGTCCGGGCCACTCGGCAAACAGCTTCCGGGCCGCTGCGACGTCAGGCCCAATGTGAACGGGATCTGCGCCGGAGGGGAAACGGCCCATGGCAACGACCAACAACCGCGCCTTCTCTGCGATGCCCTCGGGCATCTTCGACAAATTCAGCAAACGGGCGAAGTTCGTCGCCGGGCCGGTCTCGATCATGACTCCGGGGCCGGGCTTGTTCTCTTCCTTGCGCCAGCCGTCGACCGTATCGCGCAGCAGAGCGACCGAGTCGGCGGTGTCGGAAAGGTGTTCCACCTCGCGGTAGTAGACGTATTCGCCCTCGGCGTTTTTCTTGCCGACGACGGCGTCCAGCAACGGAGTCGACTCCGGCGTGTTGCCGCCCATGCGGTAGCCGACGCGGTTGGCGGTGATCGATTGCTGACCGCGCCGCCGGTCGCCCTCTTCGCCTTCCGCGGCCGGCAGTTCGGGACGCGCGAAAAAGCGCCGCAAGATGTCCAAGAATACCGCCGAGTTGATATTCGCCTTGGATGTCTCCACGGCGGCGACCTCTGACTCAGCCCCATCTTGCAACGCGGCGCCGAAGACCACCGCTAGCGCCAGCGAGGAGTCGATACGGTTGCCCATATCGGAATCGAAAACGAACTGATTCGGCGGCTGAGGAGGC
>CAMPKL010000370.1 GCA_946887065.1 uncultured Bryobacterales bacterium | reverse complement strand
CGGGGCGCTGCCGTCGGGGTTGAGGCGTCCCGCGGGGCCGGGGCGCAAGGGTGAGGTGCTGTGGAGTTTCTCCAACATCGCCCGATGGTCGGCGGCGTTGTCGCTGCGTTGGGCGAAGAGTGTTGCGGCGGCAAGAAATGCGAGGGTGAAGAGTGCAGTGGGTTTCATGGGACGGGAGCGTCGGCGCGGCGTCATCAGTATAGACGTGTCGCGGCGATACGCCGGCTTCGGAAACCGCCAGCTAAAGCTTGGCGGCTCGGATGGTTCGGCGCCGACCGAGAGGAAAGGTTATTCAATCGGCGCGGGAGCGGCCACGATCGCGTCGTCTGGTCCCAAGCCGTGCCGCTGAAATGCTTCGGCGACGAACCCGGAGGACTTCATGTCTTCGATGAATTCGCGAACGTATTGCGCGGCTTCGGGGCGGCCTTTCGGTATACCGGCTGCTTGCGGGATGGTCATGAAGCGGCCGTCCAATATGCGTGAGCCGGGCAAACGTTCCGTCAGCAGCTTCAGAGAGGCCTTGACCCCGGCGAGGGCGTCGAGTTGCTGTTCGACCATCAAATCAAAGGCGGCTGGCGAGGAGTCCGCTCTGACGAGTTCGGCGTGTTGCAGCTCGCGGCTGAGAAACAGGTCATAGGCGGCGCCCTGGGCGCTGGCGATGCGCACGCCCTCGCGATCGACATCCTCGATTGTTTGCAGGGGAGAGCCGGCCGGCACGAGGTAGGAGCCTTCCAGCTCGCTGTGTGCGGCGGAGTAATCAATGGTTTCCGCGCGGGCTGGATCGATGGCGAGGTAGGCGATGTCCCACACGTTGTTGGGCGCGTCGGCGGCCATCTTGCCGGCGGAGTCGTAGGGAATCAGTTCGACTTCCAGGCCCACGCGGCGAGCGAGTTCTCTCGATAAGTCGACTGCAAGACCACTCAACTCACCTGTCGCCTCGTCGCGCCGCCCTAGCAATGGATTGCTGTGATTGATTGCTGCGCGCAGCGTGCCGCTGGGCGCAAGTTGTGCTTTCAGCAAGTCAGACTCCGATTCCGAGGATGCACAGCCGGTCAAGACGGTGATGAGGGCGGTGGCGAGGATCTTTGTTTTGATGTTGAGCAAGTTACCGGCAATGTTAGCACCGGCTCACTGGCAGTAGTGCCCGCCATGAAACGCACACGCCCGGGCGCGTGGCCCGGGCGTGGTTGCGTTTCTGGTATCGCCCTAGAAGATGAACTTCAAGGCGAATTGATTTGTCCGCATCGCGCGTGCGCTGGTGATGACGCCGTAGTTGGGAGAACTGACGCTGGTATTTGGCCAGTTCCAATTCGGATGATTCGTAAAATTGAACGACTCAAACCGAAACTGCAGTTGAGAGCTCTCGGTGACCCGAAAATTCTTGATTGCCGAGAAGTCCCAGTTCTGGAAATTGGGTCCGACGTAAGGGTTGCGAGCTACGTTGCCGGGTCTCGCGGTGAGCTCGTTGTACACGGCTCCATTGATGGTGACTGGTACATCGCAAGTGATTCCGGCTGGACCGCGTCCGTCAGTCGGATCTCTGGCGAAGAACTCCTGTGGAGTGGGATCGTCGACAAACAACGACACTCCGGTTGCGTCGCCGCGGTTGCCCTGCAGGTGTCCGTGAAGATCGCCGCAGTTGCCGCCGTTGAAGGGCTGCCCAGACGACAACGTGAGGATCGAGCCGAGTTCCCATCCTCCCGCGAGCGCATTGAGTACGCCGTTTTCGAAGTTGACCGGCAACTGATAAAGCAACGAAGCGGTAAAGCGGTGTTTCGTGTGGAACTGCGCCAGACCCCGCTCCTTACGCAGATCGTAGTTGTACTCGGGGAACAGATTGTCGCCCCCATTGGTGCGGATTCCGGAGCCTTGATCGATCGCTCTTCCAAACGTGTAGCCCAGCAAGTAGGTGAAACCGTTGTCGAAGCGCTGGGTGATTTTGAGAGCGCCGGCGTTGTAGCTGGAATTGGAGACGTTGGCGATGGTCTGAATCCGGTTGTAAATTTCGCCGCCCCAGGGCCGCCGGTCGTCAACAGGCGTGAGGTCGGTGGGAGCAGCGCGGAGCATCGGCTCATTGAAGCCGTACATCCGCTGCAGCTTTCGCCCGACATTGCCGGAATAGCCGGCTTCCACCATCAGCGAGTCCGTGACCTGGTGCTGCACGTTGAACATGAACTGCTGAACGTAGGGAGTTCGCCGGAGATCGTCGTTGGCGAACATGTACAAACCGGCTAAACAAACGCCGTCCCAGTTGGAACACCCTGCGTCGGAGACGGCTTTCTCCGCCCAGGGTTGCGAGAGGTTCACTGTCGGAACGACGTCCGTGGAATAGGCGCTCTCTCTAAAGCCGAAATTACGGCCCATGTCAAACACCGGGTTGCCGGTGTCTTGAGAATAGTAGACGCCGTAGCCTGTCCGGACGGTTGTTTTTGGCGTCACCTGATAGGCGAAGCCGATGCGCGGTGCGAAGTCGTTAGTGTCCCTTTGGATTGTCGCGTGGTTATGCATCACCTCGTCGCCCGTCGCCTTCGGAATGATATCGGCGAAATGGGCCTGTAGGCCTTCATGGAAGTCTCCTTCCCCTGGCCGAACCAGGACCGGAACCGGGCAGTCTTCGTCCCTGCCAGTGTCATCCACGCCGGGGCAGAACATCTGTACGTTCATGATGCCGCGGTAGCGATCTTCGAACGGCGGAGTGTACTCGTACCTCAGGCCGACGTTGATGGTTAGTTTCGACGTCGCCTTCCAGGTGTCTTCCGCATAAAGAGCAAAGGAGTTTTGCCGGAACTGCACGTTGGCAATGCCCAATGAACGTGTAGCTTCCTGCATCCAACCCAGCAAGCCGCTGGCAAAGCCAACGCCCGTATCGCTGATACGGGACGGATCCGCCGTATAGCGGCTGTCGAAGAGCAGATTGCCGCGCGGGAACTGGTTTCCTATTTGGTTGAAGCGCCGGTCGGCGACCTCGCCGCCGAACTTGATCGTGTGATTTCCGCGAACCCAACTCACGTTGTCCAATATCTGGTAGGTGCGGTTGTTATTGATAAACGGACCTTCGGTCGATTCGCCCCAACCCGAGACGAAACTGTTGGCGCCTGCAAAGCCAACTGAGGGTGTTCCCCAGGCCGCTTCGGCAGGCGGAACTAGGCCTGGAATGCCGAGTTCCTCGGTGACGTTACGTATTCCATTGAGGGCGGTCAGTTTTGAGTTGTCGAACAGGTTGGCGCCCAGCCGGAGTTCGTTGACAAGGGTGGGCGAGAACGTCCGCGTGTTCGAGAGCATGATCTGATCGACGCTGGTTACGATGAACTCGTCTTGAATGGGGAACGTGCCGCCATCGGTCAGAGTCTCGTCTCCCCAGGAATAGCGCCCGAACCATTGCGAGTTGGCGCTTTCACTGAAGTCGATGCGCGCTGTTATCTGATCCCAGTCCAGCGGATTCGGCGTGTTCCGCGTAAAGTTGAACGGGTCGCGAACCGGCACCGCGCCGGGCACATTGGGCAGGGGATAAAACTCGAGCAGTTTGTTGAACGCCGGTTGAATTCGGCCGGCCGGTATCTGATTGTTTGGGAACGGATCCGCAGTGAACTGGGAAGAGTTGTCCCCGAGGGGCCGTATCGTGTTCGGATCATAGATCGTAGGTAAGGCCGGATTCGAGAAATCCCCGTTTCGCATGGCTTGGGACGCCACAGTCGCTTGCGCGAAGCCACTCACACGCTCGCGGAACCCTTCGTAGTTGCCCATGAAGAACAGCCGGTTTTTGATGATCGGGCCAGTAGCGGTGAAACCGAATTGGTTGCGCCGGAAGGGATCCTTGTCGCCGGGCTGATTCCAGGTGCGTGCCTGAATCTTGTCATTGCGCAAGAATTCGAAGACCGTGCCATGGAATTCATTGCCGCCGGCTTTGGTCGTCACATTGATCTGCGAGGTCGCTTTACCGAACTCGGCGGAGTAGACGCCGGTCTGCACCTTGAACTCCTGCAGCGCATCAACGGAGGGCCGCACGACGAAAGTATTGAAGTTCGGATCGGTGTTTTCCACGCCATCTAAGGTGAACCGGTTGTACTGCTGACGTTGTCCGGCTACTGAGATGGATTGGTTGGCGCGCTCGCCGCCTTGGCGGGAGTCGGCTTGACCGCCGGCGGGCATCTCGGCGGAAACGTTCGTACCCAGCTTCACCAGATTGAGATAGTTGCGGCCGTTGATCGGCAATTCGACGATACGCTGCTGGTCTATGACCGTACCCAGCGACGTATCGGAAGTCTGGAGCATCTGTGCGCCCGCCTCAACCTCAACGACTTCAGTCACTTCGCCGAGTTCCAGCGAGAAGTTCGCCCTTTGTACGTCACCGACTTGGACCTGTAGCTCCTCGATTGTGGCTGTTTTAAAACCTTGGGATTCTGCCCGCAAGCTATAGATGCCGGGGTTGAGGAACGGCACGTTATAGTTGCCTGAAGCGTTGGTTTCGACTGATCTGCTGACGTTAGTTGCCTGAGTTGTGACAGTTACCGTCGTGCCTGGAATGACCGCCCCGGATGGGTCGGAAACGGTACCTGTGATCTCCCCGTAGGTCTGCGCGAACAATGCAGCCGCCGCCGCGGCCACGAGGGCGCAAC
>CAMPKL010000369.1 GCA_946887065.1 uncultured Bryobacterales bacterium | reverse complement strand
CGATTTCAGGGCTCTGGTACATAGCCCGCATCGAATTAGGCAAACCTCTGGGAGGTTCGCCGGGGCCAGGGACTTGGGCGGCAGCCCATCGCATCTGTCCGTCAGAGATTAAGTGAACCCGGGCCGGAGGATTCTCATAAGCAGACTTTGGCGCCGTCCAGGTCGAAGCGAGAGCCCATGGTTCAACCGGCAGGTCCAAGCCTTCGGCAAACCGCGTGAAGTAGTTGAAGAAGCAAACGGTCAGGGTCAGTTCGACAACCTGCGAATCGCTGAAATAAGCGCGCGTTTCCCGGAACTGTTCGTCGCTGACGCCCAACACGCCGCTGTTCAGGCTCTCGGCATAATGAAGCGCCAGCCGGCGAGTCGGCGTAAGTGATCCCATCTCGTCGTTTTCCACGGCTCCGAGCAACGCGCGGCCTCCCTCGCTGCCGCGTAGAAATCGCTGCATGTGAGCAGCGATGTAGGGACTGCCATAGGCTTGGGCGATCCGTAAACCCATCGCCATTTTCGTTTCCGGTTCCAGAGCGCCGCCCTGCAATACGCTCTGTAGGAGCTGGGCGAACGGCGCGGCAGCGGATGGCGCCAAAGCGAAAGCCCGTAGGTAATTCGGCACGTGGCCTGAGCCGGCTGCTTCAAGCGTCACGACATCTGCCGGAAGCGAATCGGAGAGCGGCACGCGTGCCGTCGCGCTGACTCGTTCTTGGGCGGCACGGTTCAACTCTTGCAGCGAGGATTCCGCTTGAGCCAGCCAAGGAGCGACAAAAGCAACGGCAACGAGCAAGCTCCAAGCTAGTGTTCGCATGATGACTGTTACCCCTAACGCCGAATTATATCCCCGTTCATAAGTCCGGATCCTAAGGGAGGATGCCGGTCGTTCTAGGTCATTCGATATGGTTCTAAGGCTTCGGCTACCACTGTGATGCCAAGGCCCGAAGCGGTCGGCAGTTTCCAGGCGCCCTGCGAAAATTCAATTGCCGTGTCTACGATCCCGGCCCGCAACGGATTTTCGCTGCGGTCGCACTCGATCAACTTACGATCCACGGTCAAGGTGAACGGCTGCCTTGGCCGCGCCGCATAGAAGTGTAACGCCGCCGCCTGTCCGATTGCCGAGCCCCAGGCGTGCGGAGTCACGTGAATGCCTGTCAGGGAGGCCAGGGCCGCAATCTTCATCCCTTCAGTGATTCCGCCGCAAGCGCAAATGTCCGGTTGGCAGTAGTCGAACGCGCGCCGGCGCAACCAGGGCTCAAAGCCAAAGCGCGTGGACTCGCATTCGCCGCCCGCGAGGGGAATCGCGATACGGTTTTTCACTTCGATGTAGGCGTCGACATCGATGCACGAGACGGGCTCCTCGAACCACCACAATTCCGCGGCTTCCAACTTGCGCCCCAACGCAATCGCTTCGGTTGGGGTGTAGGCGTGATTGGCGTCGATCATCAATTTGGTTGCCGAACCGACAACTTCGCGGACATGGCCCACCAATTCGGCGTCGCGCTCAAGGCCGAGACCAACTTTGATCTTCATCGCCCGAAAGCCGTCCGCCAAGAACTGTCGCGCTTCGCGTTCGAAGCGCACCTCTACCGGCTCATTCCGGGGAAAGTAGAAGCCGGTCGCATAACACTCAATCGACTCCGTCTCGGTGCCGCCCAGAAGGCGGTACAAGGGTTGCTCCGCCGCCCGCGCTTTGATATCCCAGCAAGCGATATCCAGCGCCGAGATCGCCGCGACCATGACACCCTTCTGGCCGTAGTCGACGCTGCGCGCATAAAGCAGCTCCCAATTCGCCTCGACATCGCGCGGGTCGCGGCCGACAAGGAGCGGTCCGAGAAACTCCCTGACGATGGCGCCCGTCAGTTTCGCCGGGCCATAGGCTTCGCCCCACCCGACCAGGCCGTCGTCGGTGCGGATCTCGACGAGCATGGCTTCGCGGTGCGAGTAGCTGAATTGCGAAAAGGCGAAAGGCTCCTCCAGCGGAGCCCGCAAGACGTGCGCGGTTACCGATGCGACTTTCATTGTGCGCTCAAGGCCGGACGCGCACGTATTTCCGCACGGTTCGCAAGAACGGCTCTCCGGCGTACATGTTGCCCTCGCCATCTGCCGCCACAAACTCCGCGCCGGCCCCGCTGGTGACCTTCGGGTTGGCCCAAGGGAACTGAACGAACGAATCGACCCAGCCAGTCAGCGCATCGCCGATTCGTATACCCACACGCCAACCGGGGTTCTCGACATTGTCCGACTCCGAATCAGCGACGTAGATTTTGTCGTTGGGACCAAAGTAAATGCCGCTCGGCCGGCCGAACTGCGTCCAAGACGCCAGATGCTTGCCTTGCTGATCGAAAATTTGAATCCGGTTGTTGTTGCGGTCGGCAATGAATACGCGGCCTCGCGAATCGACGGCGATGGCGTGCAGGGTGCGGAACTCCCCCGGCGCGTAGCCGGTCTTGCCCCACTCCATCAGATACTCGCTGCCTTTGGAGAACTTCACGACTCGGTTATTGCCGTCTAGTGCATGGCCGTCAGCCACGAGAATATCGCCGTTGCCGAGAGTCACGACGTCGGCCGGTGCGTTGAAATGGCTCTTGTCGTTTCCTGGCTCTCCGGGCGTACCGAGCGTCATCAAAACCTCGCCGGCCGGGCTGAACTTGATTACTTGGTGCCCTCGTTTCCCTGGAGGAGTGCGCGCGGCAAGAACGGCGTCGGTGACCCAAACGTTGCCGTCTTTGTCGACGTGGATGCCGTGCGGCCAAATGAACATGCCGCCGCCGAAACTCGCGACGGCCTGGCCTTCCATATTGAACTTGATCACCGGATCAACGTCGGAGTCGAGGCATTCGTTGCCAAAGCGTTCGGGCTCGGTCGCCGTGCAGCGAACCACGGCCCACAGATGTTGGCCGTCCGGGTCCATCGTCACTCCGCCTACCGCTCCCATGGGTCTGCCGTTAGGCAAGTGGGGCCAGCCATCGACCATCCTGTACGGGTTAGGGTATTGAGCGGCAGCCGACATGGCGGCGACGGCGAAAAGAATTGCGAGATGCTGTGCGAGTTTCATGCTTGGAAGCGCCAAACGGCGGGATTAGAATAGCCGGTTCGCGGGCTGAATGCACGTCAGCAGGGACCTAGTAGAGGCAAGCACCCTGCGGTACCCTGGTTTTGCGTCGATGGGTACAGTTGGGCAAAGAATCGCGGTTGCCGGCGCCACAGACGCCCGGTACGCCATGCCGTTGGCGGTGATGCTGTATTCGGTCGGACATCATGCGGCGCCCGGCGTCGTCATCGATGCGTACATCGTTGACGACGGCGTGACGCCGGAGGACAGGGCCAGGGTGGCGTCGTCCCTTCCGGCTAATGTTCACTTGCATTGGGTTGCGGTGCAAGGAGGACTCGAGGGCCTGCCGACATGGGGCCGCATGCCGCTGACGACCTACCGCAAGTTGACCGTCGCGGAGTGGATCCCCTCGGAGTCAAATCGCGTCATCTGGTTGGATTGCGATCTGCTGGCGCTCGAGGATATCTCGGCGCTGTGGCGATCAGAATTGCGCGACCGGCTGGCGCTGGCAGTGCAGGATCCCCGTGTGCCGTTGGCTTCGTCTCGATTTGGCGTGGCGGCGTGGAGGGACCTCGGCATCGCCGCCGGCGCCAAGTATTTCAACGCGGGAGTTATGGTGATCGACTTGGCTGGCTGGAGAGAACACGAGGTGTCCGCGCGCTCCCTCGCCTACTTGCGCAAGTACGGCGACAAAGTCTACTTCTGGGATCAGGAGGCGCTGAACGCCGTGCTGTCGGGACGGTGGGGCGAGCTTGAGCGGAGATGGAACCGGCATCCTTCGCTGGATCACGTGCCTGGCTCATCCAACGGATCGGACGCTGGGCCTGGGATCGTCCACTTTAGCGGCCACTTGAAGCCTTGGAACCTGTCGCGCCAAACTGCGAGTCATCAACTTTATCAAGGCTATTTAAGCCAAACCGCATGGGCGGATTGGTTACCGGCAAACCGCTTGAGAGACCGTTTCATCGGATGGTACGAGACCACGCGCATACGCCCGTTTCTCTATCCGGTCGAGCGTTGGATGACCGCTGCTGAGAAATATCTTACGCGGACGTGATAGTGGTAAGAGGAGTTCCGAGTTTTGAGTACGCCTGAGCTTAGCGTCGTATTAGCGACCGATACTTACGCGACTATCCGTCCGGTCGTTGACCGCTTTCGCCGGCAAACGATCTGCGACCGCATCGAACTGATATTGATCGCACCGTCGGCTGACAAGGTCAGCGGCGTCATGGCCCATCGCGACGAGTTCGCGGCGATTCAAATAGTGGAAGATCCGGTCGCGGACTTGGCGCCGGCAAGAGCGGCGGGCATTCGAGCTGCGTCCGCGCCCTACGTCTTCGTGGGTGAGACCCATTCCTATCCCCATCCCGAATTTGCGGAGGCGTTGGTCCGAAGATTGTCTGAATCTTGGACCGCGGTCGCACCGGCATTCGGCAACGCCAACCCTAACGGACCCCGGAGTTGGGCGGGTTTTCTTTCTGACTATGGGCGCTGGGTGGATGGGACGGAGGCGGGCGAGGTTACTGAATTTCCCATTTACAACGTCGGCGTCCGGCGCGATGCTGACCTCGAAGC
>CAMPKL010000368.1 GCA_946887065.1 uncultured Bryobacterales bacterium | reverse complement strand
AACCATGAGCGAACGCCGCAACGACCCGCAGATGCGCGCGGTCAGCGCCGACGGCGTCGAAGAGTTCAAGGTGCAGAGCGGAGCCTATTCGGCCGAGTACGGACGAACCTCCAACGGCATTATGAACTACACGACCAAGTCGGGTACCAACGAGTTCCACGGCACGTTCTTTTCCCAACACCGCAACGAACACCTAAACGCGGAGGGATTCTTCTGGGGTGCCCGCGGCGAAAGCTTGCAGCGTCAAACCTCATTCGCCACCGGCATCGGCGGCCCGGTCTATATCCCCAAGGTCTTCGACGGCCGCAATAAGGCCTTCTGGTTCTTCAGCGGCGAGCGTTCCCGTTCGAAAGCGCGCCGCAGTACGGGTCTCGTCCAGTTGCCGATCGAGGACTTCCGCAACGGCGACTTCCGCCGCTACACCAACGCAGCCGGCAACATGGTGCCGTTGTACGATCCCTTTGACGCAGCAGGCAACATTATTCCGGACGCCCGTAATCGCCCGCTGCTCGGATGTAACGGCGTGCAGAACGTGATCTGCCCGAACCGCATCAGCCCAGTCGCCTTGGAGATGTTCAAGCACCTGCCGCTGCCGGATGACCCGACCAAGGTCTTCAACAACACCTCGGAGCGATTCAACGGCACACGCACGCCAGGAGCGCTGGCGGGAGTGTATTCGATCAAAGGCGACTACAACGCCACCGACAAGCTGCGCTTCAACGGCATGTTCAGCACCCAGTACTTCGACAATCCGCCGCTGATCGGCCCCATCCCCGGACCGCTGGCGAACGCCTTTCAAGAGTTTGGGCACTTCAAGTACTACCGTGCGAACGCGGACTACATCGTCTCGCCCACTCTGCTCAATCACTTTTCGTTCTCGCACAACCGCCGCGATCTCGGCGAGGGACCGAACCTAGGCTTAACTGAGGAGTTCCGTAACGCCACGCTCCTTCCGGGCGTCAGCGCCGACAAGTCGCCTAACTACTCCAGCTACAGCACCGAGTTCGGCACCTACGGCGGCAACGTCAACACAATCTCGCCGGGCCGCACTTGGCAGATCAGCGATCAGCTCACCTGGCTCAAGGGTAAGCACAACATCAAGATCGGCGGCACCTACATGCGCGTCAACTACCGCCGTCTCGATTGCAACGGCTGTTCGGGAACCGCCAACTTCAGCGCCGCCTCCACCGCCAATCCCGGCGTCAGCGGCAACACCGGCATCCAGTACGCCGCATTTTTGCTCGGCTTGTCTAGCGGCGGCAACTTCAACTACAGCGCCGACATCAACAATATCTATAAGTATTGGGCCGCCTACATTCAGGACGACTACAAGGTCAACTCCAAGCTGACCTTGAATCTCGGACTGCGCTACGACCTCTCGCTGCCGCGCCGGGAGCAGGACTTCCAGCACAGCAACTTCAACCCGAACCTGCCGAATCAGGGGGCCGCCGGATTGCTGGGAGCCTTGGAGTTCGCCGGCGACGGCGACGGCCGCACCGGCACGCCGCGGCTGCAGGACACCAAGTGGGACGCCTTCGGCCCGCGCTTCGGCTTCGCTTACCGCGCGTCCTCGAAGACCGTCTTCCGCGGCGGCGCCTCGATCGCCTATGACAGCATCCGTGAGGACGGCAATGCCTCGGACGGCATTCAGGGCTTCGGCGGCAGCTTCAACGCGCCGGCCAACTTCCTGTCCGACGGCATCTCCTTTACTGTCGCCAATGGATTCGACCAGTTCCCGGACCTCGTCAACGCGACGCGGCCCCCGCGGATTGGGCCGTCTCTCGCCAACTTCCAGACCCCCCAGTTCAAAGACCGCGAGTCGGGCAAACCGTCTTACTTCTTTGACTACAACCTAACCGTGGAACACGCCTTCACGGCCAACACTCTGTGGCGGGCCAGCTTCCACGCCAACTACGGCATCAAGCTGCGCCGCAACCGTAACTACAACCTGCTGGATCCCAAGTATCTCGGCATGTTCGGCAGCTTGCTCACCACCCCGCTCAGCACAGCCATGAAGGACCAGCGGGTCATCAACTCGGGCTTCCAGCTGCCCTACCCCACCTACCCGACCAACGTGCAGTTGCAACAAGCCCTGCGGCCGTTCCCGCACTACTCGGGCAGCATCAGCGGCACCTCGTTATCCGGTCACAGCACCTGGAACGCCTTTGAAACCAGCTTCGAGAAGCGCTTCTCGGGCGGCTTCTACGCTCTGGTGTCTTACACATTCTCGAAACTGCTGGTAGCAGAAACGGGCATGATCGAGTTCGACGACCTCACCGAGAAGGCCATCAGCGGAGACGACCGCCCGCACGTCTTCGCTCTGAGCTACATCTACGAACTGCCCTTCGGCAAGGGCAAAAAGTTCATGTCCGACGCAAGTCCGCTCGCGGACGCTCTTCTCGGCGGCTGGACGATCTCGGCCGTCCACCGCTACCAAAGCGGTACGCCGCTCGGCGTCGGCTGCGGACAGAACCTTCGCGGCGTCGGCTCGGCGCGCTGCCTTCTGGTTCCTGGACAGCCCCTGCTCAACCCCAACTGGGACCGCACCGACCAGTTCAGCCCGTATCTCAACCCCGACGCCTTCGTCGAGCCCGCAAATGAGGTGTTCGGCGACATGCCGGTTCGCATGGCGCAGATGCGGCAACCCCTTCAGATGAATGAAGACGTGGCGCTCGCCAAGACCTTCTTCTTCACCGAGGAAACGAACTTGGAGTTCCGCGCCTCGGCATTCAACGTGGCCAACCGGCACTTGCTGGGCAGCCTCCAAACCAATACCCGCAACGCAGATTTCGGCCAGTTTACTAACCCCCAGTCGAACTTGCCGCGCGGCGTTCAGTTCAGCTTGCGGCTCAGCTTCTAGCTGACGCTCGTCGTGGGATCCGCCCTTGAGGCGGATCCCACAAACTTCCCACTAGGACGTAAGCCTGCCCAGGGTCCGCTCCCTTGATCTGCGTGTTAAGCTAACTCCGCTGACTCGGCATGTCGGATAGACAGGCTTATAGAGCGTTTCCACTGACGTTTCTCTCCTCCGCCGCCGCTTGTTGCAGCAACCGATGGGTGAGCGGTTTGAGTCGTTTACGCGAAGCAATGCGAAGGTCCTTGATCGCCCCCTCGATCCTGCTTCTCAGCCTCACTCCGATCGCTTCGGCACAATCCCTAGGACCGGCCGAACGGGCGTTCGATGCAGGCGACTACCAAAAGGCGATTCAGCTTTTCGAGCAGTCTCAAAAACAAGAGGAGCGCTGTGAGGTCTTCTTTTACATCGGCGTGGCCCGATTCCGCCTAAGGCAGATTGACGACGCGATCATCTCCTTTCAGACTGCGGCATCCTGCGACCCTAAATTATTCGAGGCCCACGTGGCATTGGCCGAGGCCTACGTCCAGAAAGGCAACGACGCCCTGGCCTTGCTTTCCTACGAGGAGGCGCTCCGCCTCCAGCCGAACGACCCCGGCGTCATGCGGGTCGCCGGCTATCTCTACCTTCGCCACCAGCTCAACGACAAGGCCCTTCCTCTGTTCCAGAAGCTTGTCGCACGGAACGCGGATGATGCCGCTATTCGCGCTGATCTGGGCGGTTTATATGGTGCGATCGGAGACCTGAGCTCTGCGGAAGAACAATTCCGCAAAGCCCTGGACTTGCAACCGAATCACCCGCCGGCGCTAACCGGACTGGCAAATCTGCAACTCAAAAATGGCCGCCCTGAAGAGGCCGTCCCGCTGCTGGAGAAGGCGATTCTGCTCGTCCCCAGCGCTCACGAACCTCACTTCCTCCTGGGTTCGGCCTACAACGGAATGGACCGGTTCGAAGAGGCGGTGCAAGAGCTAACCACGGCGATTCAATTAGGCGGGAGCGATCCGGAGATCTATTACCATTTGGTCCGTGCGTACGGCCGCCTCGGACTTTCCGGCGAGCGGGACAAGGCGTTGGCCAAGTTCTCGGAACTGAAGAAACAGTCGGTTGAGCAACAGGATCGCCAACGTGAGTCGGCGAAGCTGCTCGAGCAGGCCAGAGACCTTGTCTTGGCTGGAGACCTCGTTGGGGCCGGCGAGTTGGTAGAGAGATCGTATGCGCTCAACCCGGACAATGCCGAAGCCATATTTCGTCTCGCCGGGATTCGCTACGACCTCCACCAGTACGATCTCGCTCGTCAGAATGCGGAGCGCGCAACTCAAATGGCTCCGTCCGATTGGCGGCCTCACTACCTCCTCGGGCTGATCGAAGAGGCTCGTGGCAACCTGCTGGAAGCGCAGACCAGTCTCGAAGTCGCGGCGCGGCTAAACCCGGCCGCCGCGGAAGTCCACAACGAACTGGGTAAAATCGCGCTGGCCAGAAATGATCGAGCCGGAGCGCTCATCCACTTCCAAATGGCGGTCGACCTTGCCCCCGCCAATGATCGATTCAGAGCCAACCTCGGTGACGCAAGGCGGGACTGAAGAGGAGCCCACTTCGTGGAGCGATCCGGAGATCCCTCGCTGCCCGCGGTGATCCACCACGGAGGAATAAGGCCAAGACCCTCCTCAGGGCTAATCCTGGATCTACTGAGCGGGCGGAGGAAGGCCGATGCCGCGTTTGGAGGGGTGCAGGGGGTAGCCCCCGCTCGCGAGGATGAGCCTGGTGA
>CAMPKL010000367.1 GCA_946887065.1 uncultured Bryobacterales bacterium | reverse complement strand
GGAACCGGAGATGTCTTTTGGGTCGACCCGAGTGTCTGTATCGCTCTTACGCTGCGGCTCGTTTGGCCTTGACCGCTTGCCCCAAACACTGTCGACCGATGCATCGGCGCCCCTGACCGTGCTCGGTCCAACCAGGGATCTTCTGTATTTAGGTGTAGCACCCTGTGTCAAGCCTTTTGCGGCCCGTTTCGGCGTAAGTCGTTGATTTGGTTAGCAGAAAAAGTTTCGATTTTGTGATTTCGATCCGATCTAGGCTAGTAAGAAGACCCGGAGGGCGCAGATGGAGAAGAACATCGGAAGCTCATTCGATAGTTGGCTCCGTGAAGAGGGCATCCAGGAGCAGGTCGCAACTGCGGCGATCAGACGGGTGCTGGCGCGTCAGAGGGAGCGGGCCATGAAAAAAGACGCCTCACAAAAAGACTATGGCGGAAGGCATAGGGGTGAAGCTGCGCGAAACTATGACACGCAGTTTGGTTAGAGGGATTCAGGACCGAGCCCCTCGTTTGGTCAGAACCATTTGGCCACGCAACGAGGCAAAACGAACGAATGTCACCCGCGGAATCTAGAGTTAGGGAGTATTCCCCGGACAAGCCCATTGAGTTGCCCACAGAAGACTCATTGGGGCGGCTCCCGTTCGTGCAACGAGTCGCCGCGACCATTAAGAGTCGGTCTGATCCAAGCGGTTTGGTAATCGCAATCAACGGCCCATGGGGCGACGCAAGACATCCGCGTTGAACTTGTTGGCCGGTGAGTTGGAACGCCACGAAGACGTCGTTACGGTTCGGTTCAATCCTTGGCTGTTCAGTTCTGAGGTCGACCTGACGCGTAGTTTCTTCGTCACGCTCGCCGATGTCTTGGGGCAGCGCCTCGAATCAAACGCGGAAAAGTTGGGTAAGGTCCTGGAAAAGTGCAGCCCCCTCGCTTCCCTGGTCTCGTTGATTGCCGCTGGCGGCACCGTGACTGTCGACCCCGGCACTGGCCTGAAAGAGTTAGGGAAGCAATTGTCGAATCGGACAATCGACCAGAGCCGCAAGCAGTTCGAGGAGATCCTGCGGCGAGAAGCCAAGACGGTCGTTGTATTCGTAGACGATCTAGATCGACTTGACCGGTCCGACCTCCACAGCATGCTCCGAATGGTCAAATTGACTGCAGGGTTTAACCATGTCGTCTACGTCTTGGCTTTCGACGATGAAGTAGCCGCTGCGGCAATCGGCCATCAGTACGGCGACGGCGGAGCAACGAGTGGGCAGCATTTCATCGAGAAGATTGTCCAAGTTCCACTGGCATTACCACCTGCAGATCCAGAGGGGCTGCGTGAGATGGTATTCGATGGGATCAATCGCATATTGTCGGATCTCGAAGTCGTAATCGCCGAGAACGATGTCTATCGCTTCATTCGGCATTTCGGTGCTGCACTGCAGCCCTGGCTAACAACGCCACGCCAAGCGAGACGATATGTGAACGCCGTGGAGTTTGCGTTCCCCGCGCTCAAGGGTGAAGTCGACGCCGTCGACCAGTTGTTGATCGAAGGCATCAGAGTGTTTCATCCAGGCGTGTATTCTCTGATTCGTTCGTCTCCGGATATCCTGATCGGGACCGACAGACTGATGGTCGACACCAAACAACAGAGGGAACGTGCTGCTGAGCTTATCCTCAAGTGTGTAAATTCCCAGACTCCGGAGCAGGTCGAAGCCGTTGTGGCGCTACTTCACGATCTTTTCCCGCAACTGGGGAGGAAGGTGGGCGGCGATGAGCTAGGCCAATGGAGCAAGGAGCAACGGGTCGCGGCAAGACCTTACTTTAGACGGTATTTCCACTACGGTATCCCTCCAAAAGATGTACCAGACGAAGAGATTCGCCGCCTCTTGAGCCTCCCTTCGGAGATGGCGGTAGAGACCATCGCCCGCATCGCTCAACACCAGAGATCGGCCGGTCTGCTAATCGACAAACTACAGTCGGTCGACGAAGCAACGCTCAGAGGTACCGCCTGCAACTTAATCTTGGCAATTGCACGAAGCTCACTACTCTTCCCAGATGTAGATGGAATACTCGGGATGTACACGATTCGGGACCGAGCATGTCGTCTCGTCGCAAGGCTGGTCGGCACGTTGGATAGTAGTGATTCTGATTCGGTCGTCGCGAAGGTAATGGAGTCCGCCGAGCCGCCTTTCGCCGCCGAGACCCTGAGAATGTTGCGAATCTTCGAACTCGCCCCGCAGGCTGAGGAGAGTGGTTCGCGCCTGCTGGCAGACAAGCTAATGGAATCCTTTAAAGCTGACCCAATCTACTCAAGGTGGCCGAGTGATGCAGGACAGCTATTCCATGTGCTGAATCGTCATAGCCCTGACGACCTGAGAAGCGAGCTTGCCGAACGCCTTAACTTGTTCCCCACGGATGCGCCGCACCTGCTGTTGGCTTTTTGCGGAACCGCGCATGGTAACGGGGCGCCGTACAAGACTGAGTTTGGCCAGTCTCAATACAAGACTCTCGGCGAGTACGTTGATCAGCGGACCATCGCAGATGCGATTGTCGCGACGTTCGGCAAAGTAGACGCGCCCTCGGCGCGTTACTTCGATGCCTCGATGACCAAAGAAGACCGAGTGGTGAGAGAGTTCCTATACCATCACAACCAGGCTGTGGGTTACGGTGCTCCCCGGGACGGCGACACCGGATATTGAGTTAGTCAAGGCGGATGACAGGGGCGCCGCCACCAGGAAGGTCGTACTCACGCCTAAAATAGACACATGGTCACCGTCGCACCGACCCTCCCGGATGAGTTAGGCCGTTTTGGTCCTTATGGGGGCCGGTATATGCCGGAGATTCTGGTTGCTCCGTTGGAGCAGCTGGAGGCGGTGTACCGTGAGGCGAAGGACGATCCGGAGTTTCATGCCGAGCTGGCGCAGCTCAATCGGAATTTTTCGGGACGGCCGACGGCGCTGTACTTTTGCAAGCGGCTGAGCGAGCAGTTGGGCGGCGCGGAGATTTGGCTGAAGCGTGAAGACCTGCTGCACACGGGCGCGCACAAGATCAATAACTCGCTCGGTCAAGCGTTGCTGACCCGGCGGATGGGCAAGAGGCGCGTCATCGCCGAGACGGGCGCGGGACAGCATGGCGTGGCCACGGCGACGGTTTGCGCGCTGTTCGGTCTGCAATGCCGCATCTATATGGGATCGGAAGACATGCGGCGGCAGTCGCTGAACGTCTTCCGCATGAGACTGCTTGGCGCGGAAGTGGTGGGCGTCGATACCGGCAGCGCCACGTTGAAGGACGCGATCTCGGAAGCGATGCGCGACTGGGTTGCTTCGTTTGAACAGACGCACTTCTTGTTGGGTTCGGCTTTGGGGCCGCATCCCTACCCGATGATCGTGCGCGACTTCCAAACCGTGATCGGCAAGGAAGCTCGAGAACAGTTCCTCGAAGCGAACGGCAGGTTGCCGGACCTGTTGATCGCTTGCGTCGGCGGCGGCAGCAACTCCATTGGCCTGTTCCATCCGTTCATCGAAGACAAGGAAGTGCGTATGATCGGCGTCGAAGCGGGCGGGCGTAGTGAAAAACTGGGCGACCACGCGGCGCGATTCTCGGGCGGCATGCCCGGCGTGCTGCAGGGCACTTACAGCTTTGTATTGCAAGACGACGACGGACAAATCGCATTGACCCACTCGGTCTCGGCCGGGCTCGATTACGCTTCGGTCGGCCCGGAGCACGCCTGGCTGCGGGATGAAGGCCGCGCGGAGTACGTCAACTGCCTGGACAGCGATGCGCTTGAGGCCGTGCGTCTTCTCTCGCGTACCGAGGGCATTATTCCGGCGATGGAATCGGCCCATGCCATTGCCGAAGCGGTCAAGCGCGCGCCTCAAGCAAAGGGTCAAAAGTTCCTTGTAAACGTTTCCGGGCGCGGCGACAAGGATATCGGCATCTTTCGCGAAAACATGCCGGACCTTGAGGGTTAACGGCCGAAAGGGTCATCCTAGAAGACTCTACCGTCCGAACCAAAAGCATGAATCGTATCGACCTCGCCTTTGAGCGGTTGCGCCGGGAAAACTCGCGCGGCCTGATCGCCTACCTCACTGCCGGCGATCCCTCGCCCGACCGCACCGTGGAACTCGTCCTCGCGCTGGAGCGGGGCGGCGCGGACATTATCGAGTTGGGAGTTCCCTTCTCTGACCCGACCGCGGACGGTCCCGTGATTCAGCGGGCGAGCGACCGTGCGCTGAAGGCGGGCACGACGTTCGTCAAGGTGCTGGAGATGGTCCGCGAGTTGCGCAAGCAGTCCGAGATCCCCGTCGTCGTCTTCAGCTACCTCAACCCGATCATGCGCTATGGCTTCGAGCGCTTCGCAAAGGACGCTGCCGACGCGGGCGCGGACGGAGCCCTGCTCATCGACCTCAACGTCGAAGCCGCGGAACTCTATCTGCGCGAAATGGCGGCCCACAACCTCAAGCCCGTCTTCCTTGTTTCGCAAACGACTTCGACCGATCGCCTGAAACGAGTGGCGGACGCCTCCGGCGGCTTCTTATACTTGGTTTCCACTGCGGGCGTGACCGGCGTAAGGGACACGATCGCCAGCGGTGCGCTGCCCCTGGTCGAGCGCGCCCGCGCGGCGACGGACTTACCATTAGCTC
>CAMPKL010000366.1 GCA_946887065.1 uncultured Bryobacterales bacterium | reverse complement strand
GGCGTCATGCCCTTACCGTCAGCGACGAGCGATAGTTCGCCGCGCGACGCAAACCTTTCCGCTGCTCCGACGGATCGAGGACTTCCCAAGAGCCGCCGGTTGCGCAAGCGGGCGGAATTTCAAAGGGTTTACGAAGAAGGCCAGCGAATCTCCGGAAGGCTGTTCACGTTATTCATTCGGCAAAGCTCTTCGGATGCGCCAGGCCGATTCGGCATGACGGTTTCGCGGAAGGTGGGGCGGGCTGTGGTGCGCGTCCGGGTGAAGCGGCTGTTGCGTGAATCAATTCGCCTTTGTTGGGACTTGTTTCCGATTGGAAGCGAGGCAGTATTTCACGCGAGGCCGGTCATGCGGGATGCGGACTTTGCGGCGGTACAATTTGAAGTGAAGCGTGCACTTGAGAAAGCGGCAAGGCGAAGCGGGGGAGAGGCTCCGGCTTAATCCCGGGCAGCGAGTCGCGCTGTTTGCCCTAGTTGCGTATAAGAGTATTCTTTCTCCGATATTGCCGTCCGCCTGCAAGTTCTATCCGACCTGTTCGATGTACGCTAGAGAAGCAGTCGAACGCCACGGCGTGATGAAGGGCTCGTGGCTGGCGGCTAAACGCCTGATCAGATGCCGCCCTTTCGCGCGCGGCGGATTCGACCCAGTCCCTGATGCCTGACAACGAGGAACAGTTTGTACAACGCCGCCTGCTGGTGGCGTCCCTTTTATCCGCGGTAGCCATGATGGGCTACTTCTACTTCTACCAGCCGCAAGGTGCGCCGGTGGCGCAGCCCGTGGAGCAGGCGGTCGAAGCTCCGGCCGAACCGGCCCCGGCGCCGCAAATAACGGCGGTGGCGCCGGAAACGCCGGCGGCGGAAAGCGAGCAGACGCCGGCGGCTGTCCAGGCCCAGGCGGAGCGGGAGATCGTCGTCGAGACGGACCAGTTCGAAGTCACCTTCAGCAATCGCGGCGCGGTCGTGAAGAAGTGGGTGCTGAAGGACTATCAAGACGTTCGAGGCGCGCCGCTGAATCTGGTCCATCAACCCGGGGCCGAAGAGCACGGTTATCCGTTCCGGTTGCAATTGAGCGGGGGCGAGCCATTACCTGGTTTGGACGACGCCTTATTTCAAGTGAATGAAGGCCCCGACCGGCGCACGGGAGACGCGGTTGTTGAATTTCAGTACGCCGACGGCGTGCGTGACGTTCGCAAGACGTTTCGATTTCGCCCTGAAGGGTACGAACTGGACGTGGAAACGGAGGTCACGGAGAACGGCGCGCCGCGCATGCACTTGATCGCTTGGGAGGGCGGCTTCGGCGACACGTCGCATCTGGGCGACCACACTTACAGCAGCGTTTTCTATTGGGACCCGGCAGAAGGGTTGGAGCGGAATAACGCCACCGATGCCGAAGACGGACGGATTACGAGCCAGGGTGAATTTCCTTTTGCGGGCATCGACGATCTATTCTTCACGGCCGTCTTTCGGACTAGAGAGAACCAACCGGTCCAGGTAGAAACAGCGGCGATCGAGATCGATCCTTTGGTCCCGGACCGGGATGCTCTGGAAATATTCGCGGCGACGGCGATCGGTTCTTCGACGGGCAACCGGTTCGAGTTGTACGTCGGGCCGAAAAGCCTGGACGAGCTGCGCGCTGTGGACCCCCGCATGGCCGAGATCGTGGATTTTGGGTGGTTCAGCTTCATCGCCGAGCCGTTGTTCTTGATGCTGCGGTGGACGCATGCCAACGTAGTGGCGAATTGGGGTTGGTCGATCGTCCTGGTCACCATCGTGATTAATATCGCGCTCTTTCCGCTGAAGTGGAAAGGCAACAAGTCGACCAAGCGGATGCAGCAGTTGCAGCCGTTGATTAAACAGATCAACGAGAAATATAAGGGTCTAAAGATGAGTGACCCGAAAAAGCAACAGCAGCAAGAAGAGACGATGGAGTTGTACAAGAAGTACAAGGTGAACCCCGTCGGCGGGTGTTTTCCGATGCTGTTGCAGTTGCCGTTTTTTTACGGCTTCTATATGGTGCTGACGCACGTGATTGAGATGCGCGGGGCGGAGTGGCTTTTCGTTAGCGATCTGTCGCAGCCGGAGAACTGGCTGATCATCGGGGGCACCTCGATTCACATATTGCCGCTGGCTATGATGGGCGCGCAATTCTGGATGCAGACCTTGACGCCGATGCCGAGCGTCGACCCGGCCCAGGCGCGCATGATGAAATTCATGCCGCTGATGATGGGCGTGATCTTCTGGGGTTTTCAATCCGGGCTGGTGATATACTGGCTCACGATGAATTTGGTCGGCGTCGGGCAACAAGTGATCCTCAACAAGATGCCGGGCGAAGATCTCGAAATCGAGATGCCGGGGCGCAAGCCGGCCCGCAAGAAGAAGTAACGTCCCCCCGCCGTACCCGCTCTACTGTCCGTCCCATGCCGGTTCAACCCTGGAATTTGGATAAGATCATCGACGATATCGATGAGTTTTTGGACGCGGTCCTCGATGCGGCTGGGCTGGACCTGGATTACGAGATTCGCGAAGGGGGCGGGGATTCCGCAGAGCTGATCAGCCCGGAATTGACCGTCGACTTCAGCGGCGACGATTTGCCCCTCCTGTTGGACCACCGCGGCGAACTGCTGTTGGCGTTGGAACACCTGACGCTTGAGGCGCTGAAGATCTCGCACGACGACCGTTACCGATTGATCTTCGATGCCGACGACTATCGGCTGATGCGAATTGAAGAGCTGCGCATGAGCGCGGAGGCGGCGGCTGAGAAAGTGGTGAAGTCTGGGCGGCCGTTCCACTTCCAGCCGATGACGTCGCGGGAGCGGCGAATCATCCATCTGACGTTGCGGAACAATTCCGAAGTGATGACGACTTCGGAAGGCATGGCCCCTGGCCGCCATACCGTGATTTACAAGGCCGACAAGCGTTAGTCGTGGTCGGTGAGCAGCGGCCAGGAACCGCCTGCTGGGTCTTGCTTTTCAAGCGTGAGTTTGACGGCGCGACGATTGCGCGTGACGCCGACTTCGATCGAAGCGGCTGCGCCGTGCAACTCGCGGCGAATGTCGGCAGGGTCCTGAACCGGGGCGCCCGCGACACTGACGATCACGTCTCCCGCGACGAAGCCCGCTCCGGCGGCCGGGGAGTCCGCTTCCACCGAACGCACCAACACGCCTTGTCTGACGCCGAAGTACTTGGCGAACTGATCGTCGATGGCTTCCATTTCCATGCCGAGGGAGCGATTGCGGACGACGGTCACGGCGCGGGGGAAGTCAAAGCCTATGCCGGCCGCTCTCCGCTTGAACTGTTGGGCGATATCCGCGGTGGTGGGCAAACCGCGATTTTGCACCACGACATCGACATTGCGCTGTTCGCCGTCCCGCCAGACTTCGAGCGGAACCGTGCGTCCGCCGGGGGTCTCTCGAACAAGCCGGGCCAGATGCTCGGCGCCGACAACTCGCTCATTGCGGAAACGGGTAATCACATCTCCTGGTTGCAAGCCGGCATCCTCGGCAGGGCCGTCTTCGGCGACTTGGGCGATCTCGACGCCGTGAACATCGGTTAGGTTTAACTCGTCCGCTTTCTCGGGCGTGAGGTCAATGATGCCGACACCCAACCAACTCTGCGAGCCGGCGGCGGCCTTCGGCGGCACGCCCTGGGCAGCTGTGTGCAGGGTGAAAGGAGAGGCGGCTAGGATCAGCGAGAAAGTTGCCTGTACGATGCAATTTTGCAAGGTCATCGAAAGCTACTCCCTACGGCGGATGTAGATCCGGCCGCTGGTATTGCGAACGCGCAGAACGGGACCGCCGCCATTCAATTGGCCGGCGGCTTGGACGCCGCCGAAGCTGTCTCCGCGCGTGACCTGAATATCCGGAAACTCACTCTCAATACGCTGCAGGTTTCTAGCGAAATCGACCATCGCTTCGACTGTGACGCGCATGTCCGCGGGCAGGAAGAGAACGATGGAGCCGGCATTGGTCTCGATGAGAGAATCCATCATTTGGCGGTCGGAAATGAAATAGGCCTGGACGTTGCCGGCGGCGCTGAGCGCGTAGACGCGTCCGGCGACGTCGTTGAGTTGGATGTCGCCGGAGGCGGTTTCGGCGTGGATTCCGGCTGGGGCGCGAGCGACGCGAATGGCCCCGCCGGCGGTATCGACGGTGACTTCGCCGCCTGCCTCGCCGAGCAGGATGGATCCGCCGGAGGTCGCCGCGGCGACGCGGCCGCCGACGAATTCGGCTTCGATGTTGCCGCCGACGGTTTCCGCCTGCAATCGGCCTCGTACGTGGCCGACGCGTATGCCGCCGCCGGCGGAATTGAGTACGGCGTCGCCTCCGGAAGAGTCCAGCTCGATGGAGCCGCCGGCTGTTTCGCAGCGGACATTCTTGCCGATGGCGCCGAGGTCGATATTGCCGCCGCCGGTGGTGACTAACACGTCGCCGCCGATCCGGTCGAACGTGATCGTGCCGCCGGCGGAGTCGGCGTTGACGCGGCCGCGAATGCCGCTGACGTCGAGGCCGCCGCCGCGGGTGACGATCACGGCATCGGCGATGGTTTGCGGGACGGTCATTTCGATTTCGGCGCGCAGACCGCAGCGGCCGCAGTTGACTTCAGCGATGCCGAGGGTGGTGGTATCGGCGCTG
>CAMPKL010000365.1 GCA_946887065.1 uncultured Bryobacterales bacterium | reverse complement strand
GGGCGGTCGCGTCGGGCGGCAGCCATGCCATGGAGTCTCAGGATCACGGCTTCATGTACGGCTGGAGTTTCTACGACCCCGACGGGCATCACTGGGAAGTCCTGCACATGGACATGTCGGCCGTACCGGCCGGGGCGGCGAACTAGCGGCCGATCATTGCTTGTTGCGCTCGGCCGCGCAGGACGGGGTCGGCGATCTTGGCGGCCTCTTCCCGGGCGGCTGTTTCGTCGCCCAGCGTATAAAGCGTGATCGCCAAGTTGACGCGGGCTTGGTCGTAGCGGGGACGCAGGTCCACCGCTTTGCGGTAGCTTTGTGACGCCTCGGGAATGCGCTGCTGCGCGGCCAACGCATTGCCGAGGTTGTAGTGCGATTCCGGATCGTTGGGATCGATCTCGATCGCTCGCCGGAACAGGCGTTCGGCGCCTGCGGCGTCGCCGCGCATGCCCAGTAGATTGCCGAGATTGCGGTGTCCCACGGCCATAGCCGGCGCGATGCGTATGGCCTCGCGTAAATGGCCTTCGGCCGCGGGGAATTGCTCGCGGGCAACCAACAGGTTGGCGTAGTTGTAGTGAGCTATGGCGTTGTCGGGGGTGAGTTCGAGTGCTTTGCGAAATTCCTGCTCGGCTTCAGCCAATTGGTTCTGCTCGACCAATAAGTTGCCGAGCGTGTTATGGGCGATGGCGAAATCGGGGCGGACGCGAATCGCTTGCCGCGCGGCCTCAAGCGCCTTCGCCGGATCGCCCGTCACTCCGTAGGCTCGGGCCAGGTTTTGCAGCGCTTCAGGGGAATCAGGGTCGCCCTCAAGACTTTTGGTCAACACGGGAATCGCCGCAGCGGCGCGGCCGAGCGTCACTAAAACATCACCAAGATTGTTGAGGCCCTTCGGATCTTCGGGAGCAATCTCAAGCGCCTGCCTGACGACTCGTTCGGCCTCGGAGTGCCTACCGGCTTCGGCGAGAACCGTCGCGTAGTTGCGGAGGGCGATCAAGTGCCGCGGGTCGCGTTGGACGGCCTGTTTATACCAGGGGAGGGCCTGGTCAAGTTTTTGCTGATGCCAATAGGCTTCGGCGAGTTGAAAGTAGAAGTCGGCTTGCTCGGGTTGGTGTTGCTCGATCAACTCGCGCAGTTTTTCGGTACCGGCATCGAGGTTGGTCTGCTGAGTCACCTGGGCGACTGCCAGGTAAAGCTGGTCTTCCGGATCGGAACCTATTTGAGCCGGGTAGTACGGCTCGACGGGGCCGTGATAAACATTCTCGGGGACTTCGGCGACCTCTTCGATCGGCGCGAGCAGATTGCGTCTCGGTAAATCGCGCTGAATGTAATGGTCAGTCATCACGACATGCACGACGTCGTCGGTGCGGCGTTTGGGCATGTGGCAGGTTTGGCAGTCGGTCACGTTGGAGTGATTAGGAATTTGCGCGAGAGCGCTGTCGGCGTGGCAGGTCTTGCAGGCGTTGGTGAAGTGCGTTTTTGCAGCTTCGCCGCGCACGACGCTGTGCGGGTTGTGGCAAGTCGTGCAAGTCATCTCGCTGTTGAGGAAGCAGGCGGACTTGCGAAGGCGGTAAGCGGCGTGGGCGATCTCGAAGCGGTCTTCCTTGACGCCTTTGGGATAGTCGAAATGCAGGATGAAATCTTCTAGCGGCTCGCTGGGTTTGTAAGAGAACGGGTCGCGGTCGAAGCGGGCCACGCTGTAGGGCAGACGACGGCTGGTGGTTTCCAAGTGACACTGCATGCAGACTTCGACCTGGCGGTCACGATTCTGCCGGCCGGGGTTGAAGATGGCGGTCTGGATCGAGTCAGCGTCGGCGCCGTTGGCGACAGCCTCGACGTGGGCGCGGCCAGGACCGTGGCAGCGCTGGCAATCGATGCCGCCGGATAGATCTCCGGTCAGCAGAGGATCGTGGCTGCGCTGGAACTCGCGCCCGCGCACTGCGGACAAACCGTTATGGCAACCGAGGCAGTCAAACGGAATCTCGCGTCGAAAGTCGGCGTTGACGACTGCGTCGTAACCGGGGCTCATGGCTAGGAAGCCGCCGTTCTCGGAATACCAGCCGACCGGCAGCTCGATGAGTTTGCCGTTGGGATACTGATGAATGTAAGTGCGAGCGTGATTGCCGGAGCCCATGACGTAGTCGATGCGCTTTTCGAAGACGTTGAACGGAGAGCCTTCGGGGCCGGTCTCATGACGCTTCATGTAGTAACCGTCGTCGCGATGGACGATCTCGTAGGAGCGGCCGGATTTGCGATGGTCGAACGTCGTCCGCGGGCCGAGGTGCTCCATCGCTTCGGGCGTTGCGGCATAGAAGGCGCGGGCCATGCCGGTCTCGGCGTAACTGGCGGCGATCTCGGCGTGACAGCCGGAGCAGGTGGCCGGATCGACGTAGTCCGAGGTCAATTCCGTCGCGGCGGATTGCGGCGTATTTGGCGGGCCGGATTGGTAAACGAAGGCGTAGTAGGCAGCGGCGGCCAAGGCAATAACTGCGCCCAACAACAACGGCAATTGGCTGCTTTTCGCCATCGAAAATATGATCGCATAGCGCAGCGGTTGAACCCGGCTGCTAGGCGCCATCGCGCGATCAGCGTTGGCCGTTGAGGATTTGTTCGGCGCGTTGGCGCATCGCGACGTCAACGATCTGGGCGATTTCAGCGCGGGCGGCGGTTTGGTCGCCCATGTCGTTCAAGGCGATCGCGAGACTCATGCGGGCTTGATCGTAACGAGGCTGCAACTGGACAGCGCGCCTAAAGCTTTCCACGGCTTCGGGGAACCGCCCCAGAGCGGCCAAAGCGTTGCCGAGACTGAAGTGCGTTTCGGCGTCGTTGGGCTCGATCTCAAGAGCTGTGCGGAAGGAATTTTCAGCATCAGCCGTTGCGCCGCGCAGCGACAGCAGCTTACCGAGGCTGCGATGCGCCGCGGCCATGGTTGGGGCGAGACGGACGGCTTCGCGGACATGACGCTCGGACTCGTCGAAACGCTTGGCGTCGGCAAGTAAGCCGGCGTAGTTGTAACGGGCGACCGCGTTGCCGGGTTCCAATTCCAAGGCGCGGATAAGTTCGCGTTCGGCCGCAGCGAGTTGGCCCTGGTCGCGGAGCAAGGTTGCCAGGGTGTTTCGCGCCGCGGCAAACTCCGGAACGACACGAATCGCTCGGCGGGCAGCGTCGATGCCGCGCGCGCGGTCTGAGGTTTCGCGGTAAGCCAGCGCGAGATTCTGCAGAGCTTGGGGGAAATCGGGATCGACGGCAAGAGCGCGATTGAGGATTGGAATCGC
Source organism: uncultured Bryobacterales bacterium (assembly GCA_946887065.1). The sequence goes on along the minus strand of CAMPKL010000365.1, from coordinate 1,364 downwards.
GGCGCTCGATTTACCGAGGGCAAGCAGGATGCCGCCGAGTTCATTCAGCGATTTGGGCTCGTCGGGCGCCACCTCCAGAGCGCGCCGAATGATTTGTTCGGCCTTGGGCTTATCGACGCCTGCACTCAGTACGGTCGCGTAATTTCGCAATGCGATTAGATGTTGGGGGTCACGGCTTATAGCTTGTTCGTACCAGGGTAAGGCTGCGTCGAACTGCTCCTGCTGCCGATAGGCTTCGGCGAGTTGAAAGTAGAAGCCGGCCTCATCCGGCTGATAGCGTTCGATCAACTGCCGGAGAAAGGCCGTGCCGGATTCGAGATTAGCTCGCTCTGAAACCTGCGCCACGGCGAGGTAGAGCTCGTCCGTCGGGTTGGAGTCAAGTTTGGCGGGATAGTAAGGCTCCACCGGGCCACGATAGACGGCGCCGCCGCCGATTTCTTGGAGAGGGGCCAAAAGATCGCCCGGCGGCGGGCGCCGCTGAATGTAGTGATCCGTCATCACCACGTGCACGACGTCGTCGGTGCGGCGCTTGGGCATATGACAGGTCTGGCAGTCGGTCGCGGCAGCATGATTAGGTATGCGGGCAAGGGCGTCGTCGGCGTGGCAGGTCTTGCAGGCGTTGGTGAAATGCGTGACGGCTGCGCCTCCGCGTACCACGCCGTGAGGGTCGTGGCAGGTTGTGCAGGTCATCTCGCTCTGCAAGAAGCATTGCGACTTTCTTAACCGATAGGCGGCGTGGGCGATCTCGAAGCGATCTTCGCGTACGCCCTCGGGGTAGTCGAAATGCAGTATGAAATCGGAGAGCGGCTCGCCGGGGCGGTAAGAATAGGCGCCGCGGCCAAAGCGTGCGACGGCGTGCGGCAACAAGCGGCTCGTGGTTTCCAGGTGGCACTGCATGCAAACCTCGAGCTGGCGGTCGCGGTCCGCGTGACTGGGGTTAAAAATTGCAGCGCGAATCTGAGCGGGATCGGCGCCTTTGCCGGCAGCTTCAACGTGGGCGAGGCCCCGGCCATGACAGCGTTGGCAGTCGATGCCTTGATCCAGCTTGCCGGGAAACAGAGGATCGCGGCGGCGATCGTCCGCGCCGGGTTGAATGGTCGAAAGCCCGTTGTGACAGCCGAGGCAATCTAACCCGATCTCACGTCGAAAGCCTCTGTGATCCGCGGAATCGAAGCCGGGGCTCATGGCGAGGAACCCGCCGTTCTCGGCGTACCAGCCGACGGGCATCTCGATGAGTTTTCCGTTCGGGTACTGGTGAATGTAAGTGCGGGCGTGATTGCCGGAGCCCATCACGTAGTCAATGCGCTTTTCGAAGACATTCGTGGGCAAGCCGTCGGCATCGGTCTCATGGCGCTGCATGTAGT
>CAMPKL010000364.1 GCA_946887065.1 uncultured Bryobacterales bacterium | reverse complement strand
GACTCCTACGGCGTCGGCGACGAACTCAAGAACCCCTACGCGACCAACTGCCTGCTCGCCCGCCGCATGGTCGAACGCGGCGTCCGCGTCATCCTCGTCGCGCACGCGAGTTGGGACCAGCACCAAGACCTCAAACGCGATCTCAAGAAGAACTGCGACATCACCGACCAGCCCGCCGCCGCTCTGATCAAAGACCTCAAGCAGCGCGGCCTGCTCGACTCGACGCTCGTCATCTGGGGCGGGGAATTTGGACGTACCGCCCTCGCCGACATCCGCCGGCCCGAAGACCTCGACACCGCCGGACGCGATCACCACCCCAACGGCTTTTCCATGTGGCTCGCCGGCGGCGGCATCCGGGGCGGTCAAGTCATCGGCGCAACGGACGAGCTAGCTCTGACCATCGCCCGCGACAAAGTCCACGTACACGACTTGCAGGCGACGATCCTGCACCTCGCCGGCTTCGACCACACCAAACTGACTTACCGCCACATGGGCCGCGACTTCCGCCTCACGGACGTCGCGGGCCAAGTCGTCCGACAAATGCTCGCTTAGGGCGATCCGGCGCTTAAGCCCATAAACTGCGCAGCTTCACCAGGCCTTCCGCGGCGCGCTGTATGTGCTCCCGCGTGTTGTAGAAGTGCGGGCTTAACCGGAAACCGCCCGACGTCGAACCGGCAATGCCGTACTCCGCATACATCGCGTCGAGCAGCTTGCCCCGATTCGCCGCAGGTACCGGCATGATGACGACTGCTGAACTCATCGTGGGCGATACCGGCGTGGTCAGTTTGACGCCGGCCTCCCGCAACAAGCTCTTGAGTTCAGTTGCCAAAGCGGTGCCGCGCTCTTCGATGCGGGCCACGCCGATTGTGTCGTGGAACTCCGCGGCAACGCCGACTCCCGCCAATGCAGCATCGTCGCGTTGCCCCATGGACTCGAACTTGCGCGCGCCTTTGAGAACGGTGTCGGCCGTATTGCCCCAACCCGGCGCCACGACTTGCGGCCAGATGCCGGCGATGAGGGACTCGCGGACGTACAGCAGGCCGACTTCGCGTGGCCCGCAGTACCACTTGTGCGCGCTCGAAGAGTAGGTGTCGCAGTCCAGGTCCTTCACGTCAATTTGCAGGGCGCCCCAACTCTGCGCTCCATCCAGGTGGACGTGGATCCCACGTTTGTGGGCGATCACGGCCAGTTCTTTCGCAGGCAGCCGAATGCCGCTGCTGCTGGAGACGTGCGTAAGCGCCAGCACTTTCGTTCGGGCGCTCAACGCCCTTTCAAATGGCCCAATCAAGTCGTCGATGCTTTGCGGGTTATCAGCCAGCTTCACCCTGGTGACGCGGTAGCCGAACCGCTTGGCGCGAACGTCCCAGGCGACGTTGTTGGTGGGGTGGTTCTCGTCCCACAGCACAATTTCGTCGCCCTCACTCAGTTGGATGCCGTTGCTTATGGTGTTGTTGGCTTCGCTGGTGTTACGGACGAGAGCGATTTCATCGGGGCTGGCGCCGATTTGGGCGGCAATCGTCTTGCGCGCGTGTTCATGCAGATCCGCGAACTTGTCGCGATTCTGAAAAGAGCAGTCGACATCCACGTCGCGCGTGAGCTCCTCGACGCGGCCGGCCACGGGCGCCGGCGTGGGGCACAGATTGGCTGCGTTCATCGGAACGCGCTCTTCGCGAAATGAGAACTGGCTGCGCACGACTCTCCAGTAAGAGTCTTCGTCGGGCTCGGCGGCGACGGCGATCGAGCGGGCGACGGCTCCGGCGGCCATCAGATTGAGGAAAGTGCGGCGTGAGTCGAAACGGTCCATGGTGAGACTCCTAATTGGCGGAAGAATTCTACGGCTGTCAGGAATGGGAACGGGGGGCCGCTTCGAGGATTCGAACTGCGGTTCCTGACAACGCGGGACGCCTCGCGGCGAAGGTCAGCCGAATCCTTCTTGGAGCCGCTGTCCCGCTGGGTTCAAGAGTAGCCGAACGGCCAATGGCGGGCAAGGCGTCGCCTCATCCCAGTTCCAAACTCGTGAGTTAATATAGATCCTGCCTGCCCAAGCCGGGCGGGGCGCGCGGCAGCATATGACTCCCCTCAAGCATCGGCGACGTCTCAAGACCGTAGGCGCCCTCATCCTCGTCGCCTTAATGGGCATCGTCTGGACGGCCCGCCGGGTATCGGCCCAAGCTGCCGAAAGCGCCGAGCAAACGCTCCGAGCGTCTTTCGACCAACAAGTGAGACCGTTCTTGACTAAGAACTGCGTCGCTTGTCACAACGCCGATCTGCCCACCTCCGGCGTCAGCCTCGACCAGCTCGACGCCTCGCTGACTGATCGCCAAGTTCGCCTCTGGGAAGTCGTCCAGAAACGCATCGTCGACCAGACCATGCCTCCTGCGTCCATGCCACAGCCGTCTGCCGCCGACCGCACCATGATGGCCGAGTGGATAACCCAAGCCCTAGAGATCGCTCGCACTCGTCCGACTCTAAAGAACGGTATCGTGCGGCGGCTCACCGTTTCGCAATACCGCAACACCTTGCGCGAGTTGCTGTTGCTGGGCGACGACCTCACCGACGCTCTCCCGCCCGACGCCGTTTCCAAAGACGGCTTCGTCAACAACACCGAAACGCTGCAAACCTCTCCACTGTTGATGGAGGCTTACTTCGAGGTTGCTGAAGAAGCGCTGACGCGATCGATCGTCAATCCCGACTCGAAACCGACGATACAGAACTTCCGCGTTGACCTCGGAGCCGGCGTCAATCCCGATCCGCTGACCGAAAAATTGATCCTCGGCGCCGGCAGCGAACTGCTCGAAACCTCGGACGTCTTGGTCACCGAACTGGCGCCGAAAAAGCCCTTCGCCTTCGATCCGTTCCAGATGCGGACCAAGTTCCGATTTATCGAGGGATACCAAGGCAACGATACCGTCCGCGGTTGGCGGGACTTCGACAGCATTTACCACGCGGTCTTCGCCGATCTGCGCGGCAGCGACGGTTACCCCAAGGGCAAAGCCTACAGCACGGCCCCCGAAGGCCTGTTGCTGCGGCCGGCCATTCCCACCGACGAGTTGTTCGGAATTGACAGCACCTACGGGCCGCACGCGAACTTCAAGATCTCGCTACGTGAACTGCCCGACCACGGGCGCTTCCGCGTCACCGTCCTCGCCGCCAAGTACAACGATGGCCTGATGCTCGATCCCAGCGACCCCGCGCAGCCCGCCGGTGCGCCCGGCGCCGTCTCCACCAACGGAGATCCAGGGACTCCTCAAACCGTCCAGATCCCCCAGGCCGGCGTCTATCAAGTCGACATTCATGAGGTCGAGCCGGTCATTCCGTCTCAGGCCGATTCGTCGAAACTCGACCAAGATGTCGCCGGCGCCTGGTCCTTCGAGGACGGCGACGCCATCACGCTGGAAGGCGAAACGCAGCTCGTCGCTTCGCCCTTCGGCAAAGCTCCGTCGCTTGACGGCGAAGACGATTCCGTTCTGATCCCGCATCAAGAGCGGATGAACGTCGGCGCCGGCGACTTCACCGTGTCGACCTGGATCTACCCGACGCAGTTGCGCGGCGCCGGCATCGTCGTCGCCGGCGGCTTCGACCAATCGGCCGGTTGGCGATTCAACATGCCCGGCGCCCGGGGCGCGCTGCAACTCGCGACGGTTGGTCCCGGCAATCAGCAAAACGGCACGGTCACGTCGCCGCGCGGAGTCCTGCGCGCCCGCGCCTGGCAGCACGTTGCCGCCGTGGTGCGCCGCGACAAGAAAGAGGCCACGCTCTACGTCAACGGCTACCCCGTCGCCGTCGGCGAGGTCGGCGGCGCGAACCTCGACAATCCGGTCGATCTGCACATCGGCCGCGTTTCCTACACCAACTTCTTCCGGGGCCAAATCGACGAAGTGCGCGTCTACAAACGCGCCCTGGACGACGCCGAACTCCAAGCCCTAATCCAGCCGGGCCGCTCACTCGCCCTGCCGCCTCCCGAGCTGACTCAGGACGTCGATCTGACCCTCGGCGGCCGCAAGTTCCCCGGAACGCTCGAAAACCCTGCCTTCGTCGCGGTCAGACTGGCGCCCGGTCCGCTGCAAATTTCGGCCACGCACGACGGGCTGAAAGACCTGAGTCGTGTCGTGCTGACGCCGCTCAGCCCAACCAGCGAACTCGCCCAACGCGTCGCCGCCTTAGAGGCTCGCGTGCCGCGCCTAGGCGTGCACCTGGGCTTGCGCCGCGATTGCGGCAGCACGCTGGTTGCCGTCGGCCCGCCTCAGCAAGTACCCAACACCGAACTCGCCCGCTTCGTCTTTGAAGGTTCCATCAGCGACTTCCCCAGCCCCGACGAGGAAGAGGACAACGTCAACTATTTGGCGGGCTTCCATGAGATCGGCGTTCGCAGCGAATACACCGATGGCCGCGACATGCCTCGCCTAGTCATTCGCTCCGTCGAGTTCGAAGGCCCCCTCTACGAGACCTGGCCGCCGCCGACCCACGCCAACATCTTTGGCGAGTTCGAACGCAAGTCCGACTCGGCCGCCTACGCCCGCGAAATCATTCGCAGCTTCGCCACCCGCGCCTACCGGCGTCCCGCAACCGAAGCCGAACAAGACGCGCTGGTCGCCGTCTTCGACCGGTCCCTCGCCCAAGGCCGCAGCTTCCGGGAC
>CAMPKL010000363.1 GCA_946887065.1 uncultured Bryobacterales bacterium | reverse complement strand
GGCCGAACTCAACGTCACGCCAGGATGTCTTTGATCGGGCCATCGCCGGTTTCAACGAGATGGAAAGTCCGGCCGAGGGCCTGAAACTGCATCTTCGTGTAGTCGAGACCCAACTGGTGGAGGATCGTCGCGTGCAGATCACTATAGTAGTGGCGATTCTCAACCGCCTGATAACCGACCTCGTCGGTGGCCCCATGAACCACGCCCGGCTTAATGCCGCCGCCGGCCATCCAGGAACAGTAGCCTTTCGGGTTGTGGTCGCGTCCCGTTGTGTTCTGAGACCAAGGACTGCGTCCGAACTCGCTGGTCCAAACGACGAGCGTCGAGTCGAGCATGCCGCGCTGTTTTAAGTCCTTAATCAAGCCGGCGATCGGCTTGTCGGTGGCTCGGCAGAGTGGTTCATGAGTCTTCATGTCGCCATGCGCATCCCAGGACCCATTGCCGCCGCCGGCGTGACAAATCTGAATGAACCGAACGCCTTGCTCGGCTAAGCGGCGCGCAAGGATGAGCTGTTGACCGAAATCATCCGTGGGCTCTTCTCCGATGCCATACAGTTCCTTAACATGCGCGGGTTCGCCCGAGAGATCGACGACCGCCGGAGCCGCCAACTGCATACGAGCCGCGAGTTCGTAGGCTTGCGAACGCGCGGCGATGTCGGTATTCAGTTCGTGCCGCGCTCGGAACTCGGCGTTCAGATTGTGCAGCATCTCCATCTGCCGCTCCCGCTCCGCAGCACTGCTGCCTTCGGGCGGATACAGATTTGGAATCGGGGTGCTGCCGGACTGGAACGGAGTTGCGGCGGACGACGCCCCCAGGTAACCGCCTGTTAGCTGTACCGGCGAAGACGGACGGCCGATGTTCACGAACGCCGGCAGATTCTTGTTCGCTGTTCCCAGAGCGTAGGTAACCCAGCTCCCGAACGACGGATGATCAAACTGGCGGCCACGATGTCCGGTGGATGTCTCGATTACCGCCGGGAAGTGATTGCCTTCGTTACACCACATCGAACGGATCACAGCGATGTCATCGACCACGCCGCCCACATGCGGAAACCAATCCGATACCGGAGTACCGGATTGCCCGTACTGCTTGTAAGTGCGGAGTATCGGGATGACCGGCCGTTGCATCTCGGCGACGTTGTCGCCAAAACCGATCGCGTCGATCATCTTACCGGCGTATTTATTGTCCTTCGGGTCGAACGTGTCGATGTGACTGACGCCGCCGCACATGAACAAGAAGATGACGTTCTTAACTTTGGGCTCGAAGTGCGGTCCGCGCACGACTTCATTCATCTGGCCGTCCGCGGCCCACAGAGTGCCTAGTGCCGCGCCGAAAAGGGCGCCGCTCGTTTGATGAAAAAAGTGGCGGCGAGAAACTTTACCGCAAGGGAACATCGCGTTATGGCTGCTCATAGCCCGTCACTGCACGTATACAAATTCGTCGAGGTTGAACAACAACCACGCCAGGCCCTTCAGCCTCGCCGGGTCGTTCTCAATATATGTCAGGGCAAAGTCCTTTTCCGCCGCTGACGGCTCCCGGCCCACTGTGATTCTGTAGGCGAGATCAACCGCCATGGGAATGTCGCCGTTGGATTCTTCCACTAACCTCGCAGCTAACTTTGTGGAGCCTTCTTCGATCTGGCTACTATTCATCATGAACAGCCCCTGCGGCGCCGTCACGGTTTTCGTCCTCATCGGGCAAGGCAATCGCCCGTCCTCCACATCAAAACTCTGCAGGAAGTGCGGCGTGAGGTCTCGACTGGTCGAGAAACCGCGAATCATGTAGGCTCCGCGGCGGTTGGCAGGCGATTCCTGCTCTTCATCGTCGCCTCCGCGGCGACGGTCCCGATTCGCTGACGGGAGATCGAACGATGGACCTCCTATACTCAGGTCGAGGTTGTTCGAAGAGTACAGGATCGAATCCCAAACCGGCTCCGCCTCAAGACGTAATAAGCGATAGCTGGAGAGAAAGACGTTGCCGGGGTCGATGTTGCGGTTGGACTCGATCGTCGCCGCATCCCCCCACGTCGCCAACTTGTACGTATCCGACGTGACCATCAGCTTGTGCATCTGCTTCATGCTGAATCCGCGAGAAGAGAACTCAGCAGCGAGCCAATCCAGCAGTTCCTGGTTGGACGGATCACCGCCGAGCTTGCCGAAATCGCTGGACGTCTTGTGTATCCCTTCCCCGAAATGCCATTGCCAAAGACGGTTGACCGCAACACGAGAGAAAAGGGGATTCTCCGCCGTGGTCAACCAATCCGAGAACGCTTCGATGCGGCCCTCTCGGAAGTCAACACCCTCCGGCATGAATGGCCATCCGGGCTCCACAGGCTTGTCCATTTCCGGCCTGTCGGGTTCGCCGCTGGTTAGGATATAGCTTTGCTCCAACTGCTTCTTGCCGTCGATTTCGACGGTCCAAAAGACTGGGTAGCCTGGCCCCCGACGGCGGCGGCCGCTGTCCTCGTTCTCCTTGCGAAGCTGTGCCTGCAACTCTTCATACTTTTTAAGGTCCTCGGGCGTCATGACTTCCCTGATCTTGGGAACGTCAATTCGCAAGATAGGGAAATAGTCGTCCGCAATCTTTTGCTCGGCGGGAGTGCGATCCCTTTCCGCCTTGAGGATAATCTCACGCACATCTGCCGGCAGCATCGCCACGCGATCGTCGTACAGCTTGGCGCGATAGGGCGCCAGCAGCGCTTCGACAGGCGCTTCAATCTCAGCCCTCCGGGCCTCGGCTTCGTCCATCTCCCAACCGCGTTCCATGATCTGTTCCGGAGTGGCCAGGGTCACTTTCTTGACGACCAACGGGTCGAAAAGCGCCTTCATCCGATAGAAGTCGTGCTGTGAGATCGGGTCATACATGTGGTCGTGGCATTTCGCGCAGCCCGCCGTCAGACCCATAAATGCCGTAGACACCGTTTCCGCCGCCACCAGGGGAAGTTCCTTGGTATCCAAGCCATCTCGAATCACCGCGCCGCGCGCCAGGAAGCCGAGAGCGAACAAGTCGTGGGCTCGAGGTTCCTTGGGGCTCCGGCGTCCAATCGCCGACATTTGGGTGCGCTCGGTTTCGCGATAGCCCGTCAACTGCGTACGCACGAACTGGTCATAGGGCATGTCTTCGTTCAGAGCGCGGATCACCCACTCGCGCCAGAGGTGAATGCCGGGCGCCGCATACATGCGTTCGTCGGCATCGGTATAGCGAAGCACGTCGAGCCAGTGACGTCCGTAACGAACCCCATGCTGCTCGCTGTCCAACAGTCGATCGACGACTTTCTCATACGCATCCGGCGATGGATCGTCAATGAAGGCTTGCTGTTCCGCCGCAGTGGGAGGGAGCCCGATTAAGTCAAAATAGACTCGCCGCAACAGAGTCAGTTTGTCTGCCGGGCCGACGGGAACCAGTCCTTTCTCTTCGTACTTCGCCGCTATAAATGCGTCGATCGGATTCGATGCCTGTGTAGCGGATGGCAACTCAGGACGAACGACCGGGCTAAGAGACCACAGCGGCGGTTGGTCCTGAGCCTCGGGCGCCACCTGACCCGCCAGCGGAACCGCTGCGAGCACGAATACAAGAAAGATTAAATTGGCGCGTTTCATGGATATTGATCCCGTTGATGCCGTCACTCCACAACAGCAGCGACCACCATTTCCAATATCCTACGGACGCCGTCGTCGGTGCCGATCGGTCCGTCGCTGAATTGGCTGCGCGGGGCCGATTTCCAGTCATCGCGCGATCCGTCATACGCGTAGCTCTGAGGGATTCCGGTACGCTCGGTCAGGTATTGATTGTCGCTGCCGGCCATCTTGTAGATCACCAAATCGAGTGAGGGAACAACGATGATGCCAAAGCCGCCTCCGCCAGACTTAAAGTAAGCGTCTCGCGGGGCTCCGGCTACGTGACCATCGGCGTTGACTTCAAACATCAAACTAAACGGCGAGTGGGCGTTGTAAGGGGACGGCTTACTGGCCGCCTCGATATAATCGGCCGGAACTAACTGCTGCTCTCCCCATCGTCCGTTGCGCAACAGCATATAGAGGAATCGAAGGGCATCCGTGGGGCGCGGCGCAATGTTGGCGCCTCCAGGCGTGTGCGGCAGAACCGAGTCGCCGCGCTGCATGGCCCATCCCCAAGTTCCCCATCCCATCGGCTTGGCCAATTTAACGTCGATGTATTCGTGCAGTTCCATCCCCGTCAGATTACGGAGCACGATGGATGCCGCATGTGCGGAATTGGAAGCGTAAGAATAACCGCCGCCAGGCTCGGTCCAAAGGGGCGTATTCAAGGCAACCTGATCCATGTCGCTCGGACCTTCGCCGCGTGGAAGGCGCTCTAGCTTCACCGCTGGAACCCCGCCAACGAAACCCGGATTGCTGCCTTCTCCATGCATGCCGGAAGCCATCGAGAGCAGGTGACCGAGCTTGATGTCGGCCTTCCTAGGATCATCCAATGGGAACGCTTGCGGAAGGAACTCTTGGCTGAAGACTTTCGTCTCAAGTCCTTGAGGAATCGCCTCTCGTTTCTCATCGAGCATGATTCCGCAGGCGATGCTGGTGAACGCCTTGCCCACTGATGCGGTCGCCGGATTCGCCTCCCGATTGCCGCGTCCATAGTACTGCTCGTAAACCAAGTAGCCGTGCCGTACAACCACTGT
>CAMPKL010000362.1 GCA_946887065.1 uncultured Bryobacterales bacterium | reverse complement strand
GGAGCACATCTCGCCGACGTGCGACGGTTCCCCGGCGTCATCCGCGGCGACTCCATCTAATGCGGCGGAGCGTGCTGACTCAGCGGAACGGTCTGGCGCGGCGCGGCAACCCACGGCCTCAGATCAAGGCAATAGCGAAGCAGACGTCGAGATGACCGCCAAGATCCGTAAAGCGATAGTCGAAGACGACAACTTATCGACTACTGCGCACAACGTGACGATCATTACTCGCGACGGGAAGGTCACCCTCCGCGGGAATGTTCGCTCAATGGAAGAGAAAACGGCCGTGGCCGCGAAGGCGGAGGCGGCGGCCGGTGCTTCCGTTGACAACCAGCTAACTGTGAAGGCCGACTCGAATTAGAGAGAGTCGCCAAGAGAGGAGGAAGGTAATGGCGAACAAATCAGTTTTTGGAATCTACAATACGCGTGCGGATGCGGAGCGGGGGATTGACCGTCTACGGGCGGCCGGTTTCCGTGCGACCGATATTTCCGTTCTCTTGCCGGAAAATCTCGGCAACAAAGATATCGCAGTTAAAGGCGCTTCGAAAGCACCCGAAGGCGCCACCGCGGGCGGCGTTTCCGGCGCCACCGTCGGCGGCGTTCTAGGCTGGCTTGCCGGAATCGGAAGCCTGGCGATCCCGGGCATTGGACCGTTGATCGCGGCAGGTCCTATTGTCGGCGCGCTAGCGGGACTCGGCGCCGGCGGCGCGGCAGGCGCGCTAGTCGGAGCCTTGGCCGGGTACGGTATTCCCGAATACGAAGCGAAGCGCTACGAAGGCCGGGTTCGCAAGGGCGGAATTCTCGTTTCCGTGCACAGCGACGACTCGGAATGGACCGCGAAGGCGAAGGACATTCTTGAGGAGACGGCGGCGGAAGACGTTCATTCCGCGTCCGAAGCCTCGGCGGATTATCGCGCCACTGACAAACCGGTAGCTCGTTAGTGTTCCCTTCCGCGGTGTGCCCGCTTGCGACCAAGCGGGCTACACCTGCCTTCCCGTAGTGGCTCCGTCACTCGTTTTCCTCGCGCTCAGCCCGACCCTCAAAAGGAGCCGAAAAGCATGCGGAGCGTTCTGCTCTCTCCCTGGTTCTGGATTCCGGCGACTTTGGCTCTCCTTTTCGCGACCAGCACCGTGTTCTTGGCGCTGTTCCGTCCGTACATGGACTATGAGGTGCGCGGCGCCATTGTCGGGGACGGGCGCGACCCTGCTTTATTGGAAGCTGTTCAGAACGCCACCGGCTCCAGGCTGTTCACGTCCACTCGGATCGAAACGCTGACCAACGGCAAGGTGTTCTATGAGGAAGAACTCAAGGCAATCGCTTCGGCACAAGAAAGCGTGCATTTAGAGGCGTACATTTTCGCGGACGACGACATTGGGGGGCAATTCCGTGACGCAGCCGCCGAACGGGCCAAAAAAGGAGTTGCGGTTCGCTTCACGCTCGATTCTGTCGGAGGAATGACCAGCGACGACAGCTTTTTCGAACCCCTGACTCAATTCGGCGGACGAGTCGCCTGGTATCATCCGGCCAAGTGGTACACCTGGGACCGCTTCAACAACCGGACTCATCGCGAACTGCTGATTATCGATGGTCAGTTGGGCTTCACCGGCGGCGCGGGAGTTGCCGACACTTGGTACAAGCCGTCGGATGACGGCAAGCCTCCGTGGCGCGATACCTTTTTCCGGCTAACTGGGGACGCGGTGGACGGGCTGCAATCCGTCTTCGCCGAGAACTGGCTTGAAGCGGAAGGCGAAGTGTTGTCCGCGCCCGACCTCTATCAGGCGAAACCCGTCGCGAACGGCTACCCATGCCTCGTGGTCTTCGGAACGCCCTCCGCGGGAGGATCCACGCGAGTTCGGACGGCCATTCAGATGACGATTGCAGCCGCAGTAGAAACGATCTTCATCACCAATCCCTACTTCCTTCCGGACCACGGCGTCCGCCAGGAACTTGCCGATGCGGTCAAGAGAGGCGTGCGAGTCGAAGTCATCACGCCGGGAACCCAATCTGACCAAACTCTCACGAGTCGCGCGAGCCGTCGCCTCTACGGAGAATTGATAGAAAGCGGCGTGAAGATTCACGAGTATCAGCCGACGATGATACACGTGAAGACCGTCGTCGTCGACAGCGTTTGGTCCGTGATCGGCACCACGAACTTCGATCCTCGCTCGTTCGCGCTGAACGATGAAGTCAACGTGGTCGTACAAAGCGAGGAGTTCGCGCAGCGGCTAGAAAGCGATTTCTTCAAGGACCTTCAACAGTCGAAGCTCGTGACATTGCAAGAATGGCGTGACAGGCCGCTCTGGGAGAAAGCCGTCGAGTCAATCAGTCGCCTGCTCGAACGGCAGCAATAAAAGTTCGTCGTCTTCGCTCTGGGATCGGGACAGGCGGGTCTTACTCCGGCAACGCAAAGACATGGATTGTGTTGTTTAAGTCAGGGTCGATGCCGGCGTTGCCGAATAAGCTGCGCGTCATCAGGCCTGTGCCGGTCACCACGGCGACGTACTGCTTCCCGTTCACGGCATAGGTGATCGTGCTGTTCTGGATTGGCCCGCTGACTTTCGTTTCCCAGAGAATCTTGCCGCTCTCCGCGTCGAAGGCGCGGAACTTCTGACCGAGATCGCCCCAGAAGAGTACATTTCCGGCTGTGACAAGCGTCGCGCCGTTGCCGGGGACGGGGCCTTCATAGATGCGGTCGATCTTGCCGGTCTCCACATTGACCTTGGCGATCCCCGCATACTTCTTCGGGTCCGATCCGGGCCGGCGAACGCCCACGCGGCGTTGACGTTGAGTCCCGTCGGCGGAAGCGCTGGTCATATCCAGGCAATCGTCCACGTACGGAATGTACAGCGAGTTGTTGCCCGGGTGATAAGACATGGGCCAATAACTCTTGGTGTTATATGCGCAGATGATCTTCCGATCGCCCGGTCCCTTGAGCACGGCGTCGAAGTTGATGGTGGTCCGGCCCGTTCTCGGCTCGATGTCGGAAATCAAGAAATTCTCCACGTCATACGGGAATGGATTGGCCCACAAAAATTGGCCGCTAATGCGGTCGAGAACAAATAGACCCCCTCCCTCGCCGACATTGACCGCGACGTCGTGCACTTCGCCCTTGAGAACATCGGGATTGGCCCATTTCACTTCAGAGGCATCAGGACTGATCGGCGTGCGCAGCAAGATTCTTTCGTTTGTGTAGTCCTGGTCCCAATCGTCACCCGGCAGGTGTTGGTAATACCAGCTCAGCTTCCCCGTTTCGAGGTTAATCGCAACCGTTGAATTGCTGTAGAGGTCCACCGGCGCCGTGAGGGAAACGGCGTCTGGAGCTCCGTGGCGTTCGAGCCGCGTATACGGGCTCGGGTTTGCAACGCCCCAGTAGATCATCTTGTTGAGCGGATCATAAGAGCCTCCCAATCCCCAGGTCGAAGCGACGCGCGTCGCCACGGGCACGCCGGCCCAAGTCGCGTCTCCGGCGGGGTCATCGCTGCCGGCGGCGGTATAGAACCGCCACGCCTCCGCTCCCGTCTTGGCGTCGTGCGCGGCGATGTAGCAGTGCGCTTGTTCGGCGCCGCAACTTCGCCCCGTGATCACCTTGTCTCCGGCGATAACGGCTCCGGCCGTTAGCCCCCCGCTTGATTCCGTCTCCCAGCGAAGTTCGCCGCTGGATGCATCGACGGCCACAATGAAGTTGTCCGCGCCGGTGAAGATGACGAGGTCTTCGAAGACCCCGAAGCTCTTGGAGCGGGTCATGCCTCCCGTTGGCCGCACGTATTCCCAGAGCAGTTCGCCGGTTGCTCCGTTGATCGCCATCATCGCCGTCTTAGTCCCGTCGGGGGTCACGCGCGGGACCATCGCGTAAAGCACTCCGTTGTGAACGAGCGGGATGCTTTCGATGGTCCCCGCATCGAGAGGCTTCGCCCAAGCTTCGGCGAGCGTGCCGGCATTCTCTACGTTGATCTGACTCAGCGGACTGAAACGCTGCGCATCGTAGGTGCGGCTGTACATGAGCCAGTCGTCCGCGCTCGGTTCGAGCAGCATCTGCTGGGTTATGGGCTTGAAGTCTTTGACCTGGGCGGGAGACGGCGCCGCGATGGCGGCGGTCAACACGATCCAGGCTGCAACAATCGGTTTCTTCATGCAGCCTCCTGACCTATCAGAACTTACGCGTCCAGGCTTTCGGCCAGCGCTCGACCACCACTTTCGTCTGCGTATAAAACTCCACTCCGTGGCGGCCTTGGGCGTGCAGGTCGCCGAAGAAGCTTTCCTTCCAGCCGCTAAAGGGGAAGAAGGCCATGGGCGCCGCGACACCGACGTTAAGGCCGACATTGCCGGCGTCGACCTCGTAGCGGAATTGCCGCGCGGAAGCCCCGTTCGTCGTGAACAGACAAGCCATGTTGCCGTAGGCTCCGCTGTTGATCAAGGAGATGGCGTCGTCGAGCGTATTGACGGACATTGTCCCGAGGACTGGCCCAAAAATTTCCGTCTTGGCGAGGTCTCCCCCTGGCGGCAGGTTCTGTAGAACCGTGGGGCGCACGAAGCTGCCTTTCTCATAGCCCGAGATTTTTGGGCTGCGGCCGTCTGCGATCGCGCGGGCGCCTTCGCTGGTTCCGGCAGTGATCAGCATTTCGATGCGCTCGCGGCTCGAATGGGTAATAACCGGG
>CAMPKL010000361.1 GCA_946887065.1 uncultured Bryobacterales bacterium | reverse complement strand
ACCACTCTGGCGCCCTGCCCTTTCATCGCCTGCGAACAACCCTTGCCGACGTCGCCATAGCCGCAAATCACGACCATCTTGCCGCCGATCATCACGTCCGTTGCGCGCATGATGCCGTCCGGCAGCGAGTGCCGGCAGCCGTAGATGTTGTCGAACTTACTCTTGGTGACGGAGTCGTTGACGTTGATCGCCGGGAACAGCAATTCGCCCTTCGCCGCCAGTTGGTTCAAGCGCAGTACGCCGGTGGTTGTCTCCTCCGAGACGCCGCGCATGCCCTTGGCGATCCGTTGGAACAGCGTCGAATCCTGCTTCTGCAGCTTGGCCAGCAGTTGCAGGATGACCGTCCACTCTTCCGAATCGGTTTCTTTCGGCTCCGGCACGCCGCCTTTCAACTCGAACTCGCGTCCTTTGTGAATCAGCAAGGTAGCGTCGCCGCCGTCATCGACGATCAGGCTCGGGCCGGAGCCGTCGGGCCACACGATCGCCTCATTGGTGCACCACCAGTACTCTTCCAGCGTCTCGCCCTTCCAGGCGAAAACCGGAATGCCCTTCGGGTTGTCCGGCGTTCCGTCGGGACCCACGGCGACCGCTGCCGCCGCATGATCCTGCGTGGAAAAAATATTGCACGATACCCAGCGCACGTCCGCGCCCAGTTGCACGAGCGTCTCGATGAGCACGGCGGTCTGGATCGTCATGTGCAGGCTGCCCATGATCTTGGCGCCCGCCAGGGGTTTCTGGCCCTGATGGCGTTCGCGCAACGCCATCAGCCCAGGCATCTCTTGCTCGGCCAGTCGCAGCTCCTTGCGGCCGTACTCGGCAAGCGAGATGTCGGCGACCTTATACGGCAGCCTCGCGGCCCCCGCGGCCACTGCTGCAGGTGCGGTTTGGGTAGACATATCTTTCTCCCCTCCTAGGCCGCGGCATGGGCGGCCGCTGCCTTCTCGAGCTCGGCGGCCTTGTCCGTCTTCTCCCAAGTGAAGGCATCGCCCGTGCGGCCAAAGTGACCGTAAGCCGCCGTTTGGTAGAAAATCGGCCGGCGCAGGTTCAATGTCTTAATGATACCGGCCGGAGTCAGAACGAAGTTGTCGCGGATGATTTGCGACAACTGCGTGTCGGCAATCTTGCCCGTGCCGAAGCAATCGACCATCACCGAGACAGGCTCCGCGACGCCGATGGCATAAGCCAACTGGACTTCGCAGCGCTCGGCCAAACCCGCCGCCACGATGTTCTTGGCGATATAACGCGCCATGTAGCAAGCCGAGCGGTCGACTTTCGTCGGATCCTTGCCCGAGAAAGCGCCGCCGCCGTGACGGCCCATGCCGCCGTAGGTATCCACAATGATCTTGCGGCCGGTCAATCCGGCGTCGCCGTGAGGGCCGCCGATGACGAAGTTGCCGGTCGGGTTGATGTGGTACTTGGTCATATCGTCAACCATGTCTTCAGGGACGATGGGACGGATGACTTGCTTCATGATGGCCTGGCGCAACTCTTCTTGCGGCATCTCGTCATGTTGCGAAGAGAGCACCACCGCATCGATGCGGGCCGGCTTGCCGTCCACGTACTCGACGGTGACCTGAGACTTACTGTCGGGACGCAAGAACGGCATGTCGCCCGACTTGCGCATCTTGGTGGCTTGAGCCACCAACTTGTGCGCCAGCATGATCGGCAGCGGCATCAGTTCCTCGGTCTCGTCGCAGGCAAAACCGAACATCAAGCCCTGGTCGCCCGCGCCTCCGGTGTCGACGCCCATGGCGATATCGGGGGACTGACGGCCCAACGCATTCAACACCGCGCAGGTCTTCGAGTCGTAACCGTAGGCGGCATTGGTGTAGCCGGTGTCTTCAATCGTCTTGCGGGCGACGTCGGTGAAATTGATCTTCACGTCGTCGCGATGCGTGATCTCGCCGGCGATCATGCAGAGCCCTGTCGTAACGAGGGTTTCGCAAGCCACGCGGCCCATCGGGTCCTGCGCCAAGACGGCATCGAGGATCGAGTCCGAAATGCGGTCAGCGAGCTTGTCGGGGTGTCCCTCGGAAACGGATTCCGAGGTGAACAGATGCTTATCAGTGCGTGCCAATCCGAGGTCCTCCAGGTAAGACTCGTTCTATCATTCTGGGTAGCTTATCCCAGGCCAGTGGGCCGTTGGGATGGGGGCAGGGAGACCGAGCCCAACTTCCAAAGCTACCAAAGGGTTACGGGCAGGTCAATGTTACCATCCGGTCTTGCGCGCGAGCGTCGTCATTCCCACGCTGCACGGGGGCGATTCTCTCCGGCGGTGCATCCACGCCCTGGAGGCTCAGACCTTCACCGGCTTTGAGATCGTCATCGTCGACAACAGCGGCCGCCGGGCCGCCCGCGAAGCCGTTCCATCCTCGGCTGTCCGGCTCATCGAGAACGCCGGCAATGTCGGCTTCGGAGAGGCCATTAACCAGGGCGCCGCCGCCTCGCGTGCCGATTACATCTGCACGCTGAACGACGACGCTTACCCCGAGCCCGGCTGGCTGGCGGCGCTCGTCGCCGCGGCGGATTCAGATCCGGCCGTCGGCATGTGCGCCTCGCTGATCCTGCTCGAAGGCCGGGGTGGGGCCATCGACTCCGCGGGACTGGGCATTTACCCCGATGGCACCACGAAACAGGCAGGCCGGGGCCGCTCCGCCGCAGATTACGCCGCCTCGCAGGAAACCCTGCTGCCTAGCGGCTGCGCGGCGCTCTATCGCCGTTCCATGCTGCAGGAAATCGGTGGGTTTGACGGCGAATATTTCCTTTACGGCGAGGATTCGGACGTTGGACTCCGGGCGCGCCTGGCCGGCTGGAATTGTCTTTTCGAACCGCGAGCCGTCGTCTCCCACGACTACTCCGGTTCTGCCGGACGCGCCTCGCGTCTGAAGGCTTTCTACGTGGAGAGAAACCGGCTCTACACCGTGTTGAAACTGTTTCCCATAAGCTGCTGGCCGGCGTTGCCCTTCCATGTGTTCGGACGATATTGGGCGCACTGGAGAGCTGCCGCCCGAGGCGGCGGGTTAGCCGGAGAGTTTGGCCGGCGCGAGAGTTCCCTACAGCTTGTGCTAATAGTGTTGCAAGCTCATGGGGCCGCCCTAGCGGCTTTGCCGCGGCTTTGGAGTCTGAGACGTCAGTTTCGCCGACACAGAAGATTGAGCGCCTCCCAGTTCCGGAGCCTCCTCAACCGCTACCGCATGACGGCGCGAGAGATCGCCGAGCAGTAGAGCCGCCGATGAATCGAATCGACAAACGTCTGCTCGTGCTCGTGCCCGCCTACAACGAAGAAGGCGCGGTCGGGCAGGTCATTCAGGCCGTGCAGCGCGTCTTGCCGGGAACGCCCGTCTTGGTCGTCGACGACGGCTCGGCGGACGAAACGACCGCGGTGGCCAAAGCAGCGGGCGCCGAAGTCGTTCGTTTGCCGCATCACCTCGGTCTCGGCGGAGCCGTGCAGACCGGCTACCGCTTCGCCTTCGAACATGGCTTCGAGCGCGTCGTCCGGCTCGACGGCGACGGCCAGCATCCTGCCGAAGAGATACCCTCCCTGTTGGCCAAGATGGATGCCGGCGGCTACGACATGGTCACCGGCTCACGCTACCTTGAACCCAACGGTTATAAGACGCAAGCCCTGCGCCGCTTCGGGGGCTGGGTCTTCAGCATCATCCTGCGCCCCATCCTGGGCAAACGACTCAGCGACCCGACCTCCGGTTTCATCGCGGTCAACCGTAATGCCCTCGCGGTCTTCAGCCACAGCTTTCCTCTGGAGTATCCCGAGATCGAAGCTTTGGTCGTTCTTCGCCGCAAAGCGATGACTTTTGCCGAGACCGCCGTGCACATGAAGCCGCGTATCGCCGGCGTCTCGACCATCGGCAGTTGGTCGGCCGTTTACTACATGGTGCGCGTGCTCCTGGGCGTTTTCGTCAACGTTATCAAGTATGAGAAGCGCTTCCATACATTCCCCGGGACGGGCGGCTAAATGGAAAGGATTCGCTGGATCGCCGCCGCCCTGTGTATTCTGCTGCTGCTGCAGATCGTTCGCGCCGTGCGCCGCGAACACATTCGCGTCGAGTACTCGATGGCCTGGTTCGGCGCGGCGGCGGTTCTGCTCGTGCTGTCGTTGTGGGACGCCGCACTCCAGTGGCTCGCCCTAGCCCTGGGAATCGAAGATGTTTCCTTCGTCCTCATGCTGTTGGCCGGTTTGGTTTTTCTTTTCACGTTCTTCAGGCTGACGATCGAAGTCTCGACGTTGAAGGATCACAACATCCTGGTCAGCCAAAAGGTCGGCATGCTCGAATGGGAAATTCGCCGCCAAGAGGAGGAGTTGCGGACGTTGCGCAACAAGGCGGGGGCCGAGTGAAGGTCCTCTACGACGCCGCGCCTTTGTTGATGCGCAGCGCCGGCGTCAAAAATTATCACTACGCCGTGCTCCAGCGTCTGCTGGCGACAGTTCCGTCGCCGCAGCTGCGGATGTTCCCCTACTTGAGCCGCATCGGCGTGAACGTCAACGAACAATCGAACTTCGGCTCTACGTATTCCTGGCTTCGTCTGGTGGGCGTGTTGGCCTCCAATCGCTTCCATATTCCGTTCGCCCATCCTCAGGCGGCCGGCGTCGATCTGTTCCATATCACGCCGCACGTGTTTCATCCGCCGACGAAACCTGTGCTG
>CAMPKL010000360.1 GCA_946887065.1 uncultured Bryobacterales bacterium | reverse complement strand
CCCCAACCCAAGGTCCGTCTCCAAGGCCGAGCCTTTGAAGACCCCTCCCTCACGGTCGGGGCTCGGATCGAACCAAGAGGGCCTGACATTCACAGACATTCGTGGACATTACCGGACATCCGCGGCCTTCCACGGACATTAGCGACCCTCCTCGGACACATTGGCGGTCGTCCGCGGGCCGCTACGTCCTCAAGACTTCAGGATTAGGTCCTGTTTGATCGCGACGCCTAGGCCTGGTTTGTCGGGCAGTTGGAAGTAGCCGTCGCTGCCGACTAGCGGTGGGTCTTCCATGATGTAGAAGCCGTTCTTGTAGTCGCCGACGGGTTCTTCGTGCTGCAGCTCCGCATAAGGCGCGTTCGGGAACGAGCCGACGAGGTGGAATTGGCAGAGGGTGCCGAGGCCGCGGTCGCCGTTGTGCGGAATGCAGTACTTGCCCATCGACTCCGCGATGACGGCCGACTTGCGGGCGTTGTTGACGCCGGAGGCCATGATCTCGGGTTGAATGATGTCGAGGCAGCCGCGCTCGAGCAGTTCGCGGAACTCGTGCAGACCGTAGTTAAACTCGGCGCCGGCGATGTACATGTCGCACTGGCGGTTGAGCTCGGCGAGATGGTCGTAGTCGTAGCGCGGCAGCGGCTCTTCGAGCCAGTACATGCCCATCTCTTGATAGGCGCGGGCGGTTTCGAGGGCGCGTTTGAAGTCCCAGGCGACGCCGGTGCTGTGAAAAGTCACGCCGGCCATATTGGCGTCGGCGGTCAGCACCCAATCGTCGCCGACGGCTTTACGGGTCAGCTCGATCATGCGAATGTCGTCGCGCATCTCTGGGAAACGGCAGCGGAACTTGATCGCGTGCCAACCCTCCGAATGCAGCCGCGCAGCGCGCTCGGCGCGTTCCTCCGGCGTGCCGAGCGCCATGAGACTGGCGTACGGCTTGATGCGGCCTTTGACGCCGCCCCAAAGTTTCCAGAGTGGTTGCCCGCTGGCCTTGCCGATGAGATCCCACAGGGCGACCTCGACGCTCGCCCCGCCCCGCTCGCGCCCGCCATTCAATTGCGAAGAGAGCCGCTCGATATCGAAGGGGTCGGCGCCGACGATTTGGTCTTTGTAGCCCGCAAGCAGCGATTCATCGAAGCTTCCGCCGATGCCGACCAAACCCTGATCGGTATGCACCTCGCAGAACGAACCGCCGCCTAGCCTGTAGGCTCGAGGGCGCAAGTTGAAGTCGACGTAGGAGCCGAGTTCCTTGACCACGCGCAGGCGCACAAGGCGAAGGTCTGTAATTTTGAAGTTCACGCCTTTGAGGCGAGGGATGACGGCGAGCGGCGGCAGGGCTTTGAGCAGATCGCGGCGGGAGAATTGGCTAGCGGACATGAGGACCTCCGGGTGGCGGCCCACATTCTAGCCCACAACGGCCCGGCGCAACAGAACGGCGCCTAGGAAGCCGCAATAGCCGCAAAGGCGTCCACG
Source organism: uncultured Bryobacterales bacterium (assembly GCA_946887065.1). The sequence continues at coordinate 3,209 of CAMPKL010000360.1, read as the reverse complement.
CCGGCTTTGGCGATGATGCCGTCTTGGTTGGACATGACGCCGCTAATGCCGATGGCGCCGACGATTTGGCCGTCGACGAATAACGGCAGGCCGCCTTCTACCGCGATAACGCCAGGCAGACCCATCATGCCGACATTGCCGCCGGTGACGACGTCGGCGAGCGCCTTGCTGGGGCGTTTGTACAGAGCGGCGCAGCGTGCCTTGGCCTGGCTGACTTCGACGCTGCCGAGCTGTGTGTCGTCCAGCCTTTGGAAGTAGATGAGCAGGCCGGCGGGGTCGACGATGGCGATGCACACGTTCCAGCCGTTGTTGATGGCCTCGGTGCGGGCGGCCGATGCGACCTGCTTGGCGATGTCGAGCGTGAGGATGGGCTTGGCGGTGAGAGGCATTTGAATTTCCTCCGGCGATGATAGCCCAATAGCGCGGCGGTGCGTCGAAAAACGTCCCAGAGCGAGAACAGCAGGGCCGCGGCTCTTCGACTCCGTGCCCTCGTCCAGCCGCGATATGATAGCTGCTGAGTTGTTCAACGACAGTGCGGGCATTTTTTTCTGCGGGGAGGATTTTGTGTTTGGCGCTGGCCTGCTGGGCGGGCACGGCAACCGCGCAGAACTCCGATGAGCCTGCCCCGCCCGCGGAGACATCGTCCGAGGAACCTGCAGATATTGAACTCGATCAGCCGCAGGGAAACGCGCAGCGCACGGCGCTCAACCTGTTGGGCCAGGTCGATACGGCCAGCGGCGAGGGCCGCCGCAACGAGAACGTCCAGCTAACCCTGATCGACAACAACGTACTGAAAGAGATCAATGCCCGCATGGGCACGACCGCCACGATCATTCGCGAATTCGATGCGGAACGCAGGTACTTCGGCAACGAGTTTGGCGGCTCGCCCACGGGTCCTCTGCATGTGAGCGGGGGTTCTTCACGAGACATCCACGGCAACGCTAGCTGGACCCACGGCAACAGCATCTTCAGCGCCCGGTCATTCTTCCAGGTGCGTGGCGTGCAGCCGTCTCGGTCCAACGATTACGGCGGCGCCTTCACGTCGCCGCTTTGGGAAGGCGCCAACATCACGGTTACAGGCGGGCAGCGCAAGCTGCGGGGCCAGGTGAACGGCAACGTGCTCGTGCCCGCGGCGAACGAGAGAACGCCGACGGCAACGAATCCGGCAACGCGAGCGATGGTGCAAAGAATCCTGGACGCCTATCCCGCGCAGTTGCCGAACCGCACGGACATCAACGAGCGGGCGCTGAATACCAACGCGCCGCAGAATATCGATGACAATCGAGCCGGTGCGACGTTCGACCAGACCGCCGGCGAGAAGGATCATTTTTTCTTGCGTTACAACTTGACGCTGCAAGACGTTGACGCTTTCCAATTGGTCGGCGGGCAGAATCCCGACACGACGACGAAGAATCACGATGCGCGCATCACCTGGAGCCGGGTGTGGAACGCGGCGACGACGACGGACTTCTCTGTTGGCTTTAACCGCGTAGGCTCCAAACTCGTACCGGATGATAGTTCGATTGGGCCGCTAATCTTCTTCGGTACTACGTTGGAAGTCATCGGACCGACGACTACCGTACCGTTGGATCGCGCTCAGAATACGTTCCGCTACGCGGGACGGGTTCAGCGCACCAGCGGCGACCATACGCTGCATGCCGGCTTTGACGTCTCACGGCGCCAGATCAACGGATTTGAAAGCAATCGGCACCGCGGCCTGTTCAGCTTCAACGCCGACTTCGGCCGTACGAGGCTGGAGAATCTGCTGCTGGGGACTCCGAGCACCTACTTCGAGAGCATCGGAGACGCTCATCGCGGCTTTCGGGCATCGCTGCCTAATTTTTACGCCGGTGACGTCTGGCGCGCCTCCCAACGGTTGACGCTGAATTTCGGCGCGAGGCTGGAACTCGTGCCGGCGCCGTACGAGATCGACAACCTCACGCGGATTCCCTACAGCTGCGACTGCAACAACATCGCGCCGACGTTCGGTTTCGCTTATCGCGCCAACGACCGCTGGGGCGTCTTTCGAGCGTCCTACGGCGTGCACTACGGCGAGGTATTTTCAACGACTTATATGCGTGCGCGGTACAATCCGCCTGAAATCTTGAGCCTCAATATCAATTCGCCCGACCTGGCGAATCCTCTGAAGGATTTCTCTCGCGACAATTTGGATCCCAATGGACGCACCGATTTCAACCTGCTGGATCCGAACTTCGTGGCGCCCTACTCGCATCAGTACAACTTCACCTGGGAGCTGCGGCCGGCCGGCGACTGGGTGGTCGAGCTGGGTTACGTAGGAAGCCGCTCCCACAAACTGCTGGCTGGCTGGACCGAGAATCGCGCCCAACTCGTGGACGGCGTCTTCGCGACAACCACCAACACGAATGAACGGCGTCCGGACCCGCGCTACGCGGACGTTTTTCACATCTTGAACGGCTCGCGGGGGTATTATGACGCGGCAAAGATCACGCTTCGGGCGCCGAACTGGGCCGGCATGAGCCTGAATGCGTCGTACTGGTGGAGCAAGGCGATCGACCTGGGCGCGGACTATACGAACACTGCCGTCGGCAGGGATGCCCGCCGCAATCTAAGTCCAAGCGAGTCCGATGTCTTCGGAACGATGAAGGGACTCAGCGGGTTCGACCAGCCCCATGCAATGCTGATTAACGCCGCATATCAAACGCCTTCCAACGGAACAGGCAACCGATTCGTCGATGGAATTGTCGGCGGCTGGCAAACCACGGGCGTGGTGCTGCTGAAGACGGGTACGCCGTTTACGATTGACACCGGCTCCGATGCGCGGGGATTCGGCAATTTGGATGGACAAGCCGGCGATCGGCCGAACCTGATCGATCCGGCCGTGCTCGGCGCGAAGATCGACCATCCCGATAAGGCGCGGCAGCGATTGCCGAAGTCCGCGTTCTCGTTCCCCACGCTCGATCAGCCCACAGGCAATCTGGGCAGGAACGTCTTCCGCAAAGACGGCATCTTCAACGTGAACGTGGGACTCTCGCGACGCTTTCCGGTCAAGGGCGACGTGTCGTTGGAGTTCAGCGCCGAAGGGCTCAATTTCTTGAACCATGCCCAGTTCGAGGAACCTGGCTTAAGCCTGAACGACAACAATTTCGGTGCGATCACTAACACGCTCAATGATGGACGTACGTTTCAGTTCACTCTGAACCTGTTGTTCTGAGTCGGCGATAATGGTG
>CAMPKL010000359.1 GCA_946887065.1 uncultured Bryobacterales bacterium | reverse complement strand
CGTAAGTCGTTGTAGGCATGGGGAAAGAAAGTTTGAAAAAAGTTGTTGGTTGCGCCCCTGAGGGTCTCGCCTGCCTCTGCTGTAACAAAAACAACTTCCTTCGTCTCTACAGCTAGAAGCGCTCTGAGCGCGAAGGAGCGGGAAACTAATGCGAAGAAAAGCATTTCTACTACTAGCCGTCGCGGTCATGTCGGTTGGTCTAGTCACCACCGGTTGCGAAGATAACGACGGTGCCATGGAAGAGGTCGGTGAAGGCATCGATGAAGCTGCCGATGAAGCCGAGGATGCCGTTGAGGACGCTGCCGACGAAGTCGAAGACGCGACAGACAACAATTAAAGCCTAAATTAGGAATCGTGCTGCCGTGCCTTGCGAACGGGAGGCAAATTCCGCAGCGAGATAACCGCTGCGGACCGCGCCCTCCATTGTCGCGGGCCAGTTCGTATTGGTCCAATCACCGGCCAAGAATACATTCTCGTACTTGGTTTCCGCTGTAGGGCGGTGCGCGGTCAGCCCCGGCCTAATCGAATAGGTCGCTTTTGCTTCTTTCAAGACGTGCGCCCGCACCAATTGAGCGTTGCGGACTTCGGGAAAGTATTCGGCGAGGTCTTTGCGGGCTAAGTCGATGATGTCGCCGCGGGACATAGTCAACAAGTCACGCGAAGCGCTTACAACACACTGCAAGTAGGTCTCGGACTTACGAAACATCCACTGCATCGTGCGGTCGAGCAAAACCGCGTGAGGCAACGCGGTCACTGGCCGGTCGAACCACAAATGCACGCCCGTGATAGGCGAATGCTCGAACGGCTCCACGTTCAAATCTAAATCGGGCAAGAGCGCCGAGATGCGATCATACGGCACGGCGCTGATATAGACGTCCGCCTCATCGCTCCGCGGGTCGATGCGCTCAACGGGCTCGCGCAAATGGAGGCGGACAGAGATTCCGGCGCCGTCGTAGAGTTCCGCGAGCGGCACCGCGGGCACGCCCATCTCGTAACTCGTCTTGCTGCCCAACAAGCCTTCGGCAAAAACCTGGAATGCAGCATGCGCCGAAGCACGCTCCGGCTCTTCATTCAGGGCGCTGACGAGAATCGGCCGCCAAAATCGTTGATAGCTGTTCGCGGAAACTTTGCGCGACAGCAGCCATTCGGCCATTGTCATGCGCTCAAGAGCCGCATCGCCATGACGCTTCAGCAGGGCGAGCAGATCTTGCGCCAGCGTCAGCTTGTCGCTCCAACTCAAAAAACCAAATCGAACGAACGAGCCAGCCAGGTGCGCCGGATAGGGCAGAGCGCCGCGACGCAGCGTGTCGACTGCGCCGCCGGGCCGCACAAAGTACAACTCGTCGTAGAAGCGAATCTTCGCGGCTACGCCGCAGCGCCGGTAGAAGTCCATCAAGTTGTCGCAGCAGCGCAACAACACGTGCTGGCAGTTATCGATGCGTTCGGAGCCGGGCTCATCTGGCCGGACGGGAAACGACGTGGCGCGGCCGCCAAGAAAGGGCTTTGATTCGTAGAGATCGACTTGCCAGTCGAGCGATGCCAGCGCGACCGCGGCCGACAATCCCGCCAAACCGCCGCCGACAATCTTTACACGGGGAATGGCAGCGATCCTCCGAACCAACGCGCGCGGGCGCCGCGCAGCACGATACGGGTCTTCTCCAGCGCGCTCAATCGCGGCCGCTGCTGATAAACGTCATAACCTTGGCTCCGAATCCGCAGCAAAATGCCGTAATAAATCGCCATCATCGCCGACAAGGCCGGACGGCTCTCCGGTCGAACCAGACCGAGCAGCGGCGTTGCTTCTTCGTAGTAACCGCGAGCTCGCTCCCATTCGAAGGCCACCAATTCCCGCGGCGGTTTTTCTCCGGCCATCAACTGCTCGCGGGTGATGCCGAAGCGGTTGAGGTCTTCATCGGGCAGGTAGACGCGGCCCATGCCCGCGTCTTCGGGGATGTCGCGGAGGATGTTCGTCAACTGAAATCCGATGCCGCACTTCTCGGCTAATTCCAGGGCGCGATCGTCGCTGAACCCGTAGATATGCACCACCGTCAAGCCCACCACCGACGCGACGCGGTAGCAGTAGCGGTACAACTGATCGAACGTTCCGTAGCGTTGCGGCTCCAGGTCGCAGGCGACGCCATCGATCAAATCGAAGAAATATTCGTGCGGAATTTTGTACCGCTGAACGGTCGCACGAAATGCGGGGAGGATTGGATCCTCTCCGAAATTGCCTGACAGCGCGTCGGCCAAGGCGGCGCGCCATTTTTTCAAAGCGGCGCGGCGAGACTCAATCGGCCGATCGCCTTCGTCGCTGATGTCGTCCGAGTAGCGCATGAAGGCATAGACGGCGCACATGGCGTCTTTTTGCTCGGCGGAGAGCAGTACGAACGAATAGTAAAAATTCCGCGCGCGCGTCTTGGCGACGCCGCGGCAGTGCTCAAACGACAGGTCCAGACTTACCACAGCCGACGTCCCACGACTCGCAGCAACAGGCCAAAGCGCTCCGCTTTGCCAATGCGCGGACGGGAGCGAATGGGGTCGTAATCTTGTTTACGAATCTTGTTGAGGATAGCCATGCCGCCGCGGCTAAACAATTCGATGTCGATGGCCAGCCGCCGATCCAGAGTATCCGCCAACGGAAGGCCTTGTTCAAACAACAACTGCGCTCGCTGAACCAAATCCTCAAACGCTTCTTTGATGGGCGCGCTGGCCTGGCCACGCTGCAGATCGGCTTCGAGCAACTTAAGTGAACCGCCATGCGCCTGCAGGACGTCTTGCGGCACGTAAATGCGGTCGAGATCTGCGTAGTCGCGGCTCACGTCTTGCCAGTGATTGGCCAATTGCAGCGCCGTGCAGGTCGCATTCGACATGCGAATGCGTTCGGCGTCCTGATATCCACATAAATGGAGCACGAGGCGTCCGACGGGATTGGCCGAGTAGAGGCAATAGCCGAGCACTTCGTCGTAGGTCTGGTAGCGGTTCTGAATCTGGTCTTGCGCAAACGCTTGAATTAAGTCGGCGAAAGGCTCTTTGGGAATGCCGTGCTTTTTGACCGTGGTCCGCAGCGCAACAAACACGGGGTGCGCGACGCGGTCTTGGTACATCATGTCGAGTCCCGCTTGCCATGAGCCGAGCAGCGCGGCGCGACGGAGCGGCTCGCTGAACTCATCGCCGAGGTCATCGGCCCAGCGGCAGAAGGCGTAGACGTTGAAGAAATCTTGGTGCAGCCGCCGGGGCAACAGCAGGCTCACGACGTGGAAGTTTTCGTAATGGGCGCCGGACAGGTCGCGGCAATAGGCGAGTGAGTCTTTGAGACTCCAAGCGGGAAATTCAGTTCCGTGGGCTTCGACGAAGGCTTTCGGGAAGAGCGTAGCCATGGGTCCGGTCTTGCCGGAGCAAGACGGCGCTATTTAGACGCCATTGGGAAGGATCGCCGTCTTCAAATGGCCGTTGTGGCTCATCATGTGACGGAAAACCTTCAGTAAGTCGCCAAGGGGCGCTTCGTCGATCACGAAATCAGCGGCGTTGATGGCCCCTTGGCTGACGATTTCGAGGGCGCGCTTCACTAGCCGCGGCGTGTGATGGAAGCTGGCCTTTAATGTGAGTTCCGAGTAGTGCAGCAGAGAGGTGTCGAGGCACACGGAAGTGTCCTTGGGACATCCGCCGAAAAAGTTTACCGTGCCGCCGCAACGAACCATCTTCACCGCGCCGTCCCAGGCGTGCGGCGAGCCGACGGCTTCGACAACGACGTCGGCGCCGCGGCCATCTTCGGTGACGGCGCGAACCGCTTCGACTGGTTCCGAGCCTGGCCGCGAAATAATCAACTCGCTGGCACCCATGCGCGCGGCACGATCGAGTTGTTGTTGACGCCGGCCGACGGCGATCACGCGCGCTCCGGCCAAAACGGCCAGTTTGACGAACATCAAGCCGATCGGCCCCAGCCCAATGACAACCACCGTGTAGCCGGGCTGAATGCCCGAGTCCTCCACGCCATGCAGGACGCAAGCCAATGGCTCGGCCATTGCGGCGTGACGGTAGTCGACGTGCGCGGGGATCTCGTAGCAGTTCTTTTCGACGATTCTCTCGGGGATATCGATGTACTGGGCGTAAGCGCCGTTATTGAACAGCAGATCCTCGCAGAGGTTCTCACGGTCGCGTTTGCAGAAATAGCATTCTCCGCATGGCGCCGAGTTGGCCGCGACAATGCGCTGACCGACTTGAAACCGGGTCACGTTTTCGCCCACAGCAACGATGTCGCCGGCCAATTCATGACCGAACAACGCCGGGGGCTGAATCATGCGGGCATGGCGGCCGCTGCGGAAAACCTTGAGGTCCGTACCGCAAGTCAGCGCCGTTTGCACTTTGACGAGAATGCCGCCGAGACCGATTTTTGGGACAGGGACTTCTTCGACACGGAGTTCTTCCTTGCCGTAGAGGACCGCTGCCTGCATTTGTCCGGTCAACGTTCTAGTCCTGCTCCTGCGGATACACCAATACTTTCAGCGACCCCTCTTGCGGACGCCGGGCGATCTCGATGCCGCGTTCCAACTCGGCCAGGGGCAGGCGGTGCGAGATCAAATCCTCGACGGGAAAATCCTCCCGCCATACGATCTCGGCCGACTCCCGCTGCAAATCCACCGAAGCGGAATACGAACCAAATACCATTCTCTCGTTTTTTCCGATCCCGGCGCCGTCCAGCTC
>CAMPKL010000358.1 GCA_946887065.1 uncultured Bryobacterales bacterium | reverse complement strand
CGCTCAGCTGTTGTAGCCGAACTTCGCCAGCACCGGTCCAAAGTCGTCCTGGAATGCTTGCAGCAGCGGTTCGCTCAGAACTCCGCGCCACCCTCCGATAGCGCCCGAGCGCCGATTACTGGCATCGTCGACGACTCCCGGCTTCCGCCCCGTCTTCTCCTCAAACGCGTTCCGCCGAATTGCAAAGTCCAGCAGATATTCGGCAGGCTCGGCGTTGGACAGGTGGCGCACAATGCGCGCCAGCGTCTCCTTGGGGTCAGTGCGCATGTCCTCATACCGAACGATTAGCGTTTCCGGAGTCGCATTATTCGTCCAAGTTTCCACATGACGGCCCCAACCCACCCTGGATCCAAGCGATCGGACGCGCCATTCACGATAGAAGGCCTCAAAGCGAGAATCGTTTCGTAGACCATTGGCCGACGCTCCCACGACACTAGGGTGTATCCTCCGCACTCGCGACGCCGTCGAAGGCCCTCCAGCCAGGAAAGAATTGACGGTCTTGTAGTAGTGAGAGACGAAAACGTCTCGGCCGTCTCGAACTAGATAGATAATCTTGGGCCCTCGTATCGGCACGGCGCTGTGAGTTTGCAGGATGGCGCGGAAGGTCACGGGAAACATCCCAAAACGCGGTACCGGGAGCTGGAGGACATCGCCGGCAAGATCCCGAATCCAGTTAGCGCCGGACCTCGGAAACTCCGCTACATACACGTAAGGCACTCGATCACCAAACCGCCGTGCGGCCGCATCGTTCGCGTATGCCGCTGCGTAGCGCAGCAGTTGTGTCAACGAAGACCTCATTTGAACACCCATTCTAGAACGGTGACCATTTAACTCACCGGCGTTCTAGCCAAGCGCGCTCCTCGTCGGCGCGCCAACGCCCAAACGGACGTATCAACCAAAAGTTCCGTGTATAGCGTACGCCATAGGAGGGCGTTCGTCAGCACAATGGACGCGCTCCAGAACAGAGCCAGCAAGATCGGGCTAACCTCTCCAAAAAGATCACAGCCCAGGGCCGCAACCACCAAGAAGACCGTGGTCACAACCCGGACCGACAGCGCCCTAGCCTCAAATCCGCATTGGCTCGCCACAATAAACGTGGCGCCGAATAGGACGTTGACTAAATTGCCCGCAATTATCACAAGCGCCAAGATACTTAACGCTTCGGTATACGGAATCGCAAATAGCCGCGCCCAAAACGGCAGCAACGCATAAATCAAGACAGCGAAGACGATCGCCGGAGCTAGCGCCACCTTCAGCCCCCGTAAGCAACAATTCTGCAGCGCCCGCATGTCAACCCTAGCATGGGCCTCGGCAATCATCGTGGCGGCGGTACAGTTCGCAATGACTTGCGGCAGCGACACAAAGTTTCCCAGGCGTTTGACGATGGCGTACACGCCCACGGACTGCGGCGCGAACAGCACACCCGCGAGCACAATATCCAGATTGGCTGTCAGCGCTCCAAAAGCGCCGTTCGCCCAAAACGCCGTCACGCCCGGTCGAAACGGCGGCGCCTCACGCGACAATCTCAGAGCCGTGCCGCGCCACAGCACCGCCAATAGCATCACGTTCGCGGCAAAGGAAAGGCCGGCGAAGATTGCAATTAGATTCGTTGCTGAAGGATTACCAGTCCGTAAGGTAATAGCGCCGGCGGCCAGCAATAATATATGAGGAACCGCGTCGCGAACCATCATGCCGGTACTCGGGCCTATGTGTACCCGAAACAGCATCGACTGGCACGAGATGAAGTGATACGCCAGCGCGGCGATTATCACGAGCCGTGACTGACCCGCTTCAGGCCATTGCGCGGGCCACACAGGCTCCGCAACGGTCGAAGCCGCAACGAATAGCGCCGCCAACAAAACAGGCACGGCCACCACAAGCCGCAGCGTCGGCCAGGTAGGCAGCGCAACCTGCCCCAATGCACGGCGCGCCGGCAACTCGCGGAGGAGATAGTTCGGCGCACCGGCCGAAATCAACGCGGCGCCGATGAGCGTCGACGACCACATCAGTGCGTATACGCCGAACTCCGCCGGCCCTAGAATTCTCGCCAAAACGAGCGCAGAACCGAACTGAAGACTAACAATCCCGCCCCGCACTCCGTAGAGTGCAACATCGCCGAACGAAGGATTCGCGGTACTGATGGCTAAATCTCTTCCTGTGAAATCAAACGCTCCGACAAACTAAAGCCTGTCAGATCGAATAGACGCCGGCGCACGGATCGGAGCTGGGCCTCCAATCGCTCAATCGTCGATGCCGATAACGCAACCTCTACGACTTCGCGACGCTGGAACAACGCTTGTTTTGCAAGCCTTCTCACGGAACTCGGCAGAGCGCGTCTCAGCCCATTAAAATAGGCGCCGCTGCCGGCAAGATTGATTAAGCCTCGGATACGCGGCGCTAATAGGGCGTCGTGAGAATTGCTCCACGGCAAGATCGATGCCATCCCTCGGGGATCGCAGCCGAGAAACGCGGCCACCCGTTCGAGTTGAGCCCCTGGCGCACACCGGAATTTTTCGAAGTCAACGCAAAGTAGCCGATCCGCCCCAAAAGTCTTCACCCACGGCTCCAGCTGGGTTGCATAATCGCTGATCGCAACGAACCGCTGCTCTGCCAAGACTTGAACGTCAAAGTCGGCGGTCGAAAGGCGTCCTGTCAAATAATCATGCCGCAAGTGGCTAACAATACGCTCTATCGGGTCACGCATGATCATGATGAGGCGAAGGTCGGAGCCACAGACGTCCCGCGCTCGCTTCGATAGATCAGGGAACCAGGGCATCATCGTGTAAATCGTCGACGCCTCACCCAAAATCATGCCGTCCCCGGCGCCTCTGAAATGTCTCTGATAGGCCTTCCGGCAGTCATCAACGCTAGTCGCGCGATGCAGAAGATTCGGCTCCTTGTTGTCCGGCAGGAAAAACCCTGAAGAGATTCGAAGCGAGTCGTATAGGGACGTAGTGCCGGACTTCATCGCTCCAATGATCACAAAATTAGGAAGCAGCGTCACACGGCAACAATGTCCTCATTCGTGGTTCTGGTAATCCTTATACTTTGCGTATCCGCCATAGTAGCCATAGCGTCCGCTTGAGTTCTTTCTCGGATCCCAATCATTCATCACAGCGCCGATTAGGTTGACTCCGTCCTCATACAGCCTCAATTTAGCGGCGAGCGCCGAGTCACGCGTGGTCGATCCGGCCCTAAACACGAGAACGACGCCGTCCGCTAACTTGCCCAGGAGCCGCGCATCGGGAATGTGCATCATCGGCGGAGTGTCGATGAGGATGGTGTCGTAGATCGTTCGAAGCAAACCAAAGGTCGATGAAAGGTGCTTGGCCTGGAAGAGATTCACGGGGCCGGCCACTTGCTCTCCCGCGGTGAGGAGGTCCAAGTTGTCCAACTGCGTCCGTCGTACGAGGCTCTCGACTACCCACGCAGCCAACTCATTTGCATCACGCCCCTTCTCCTTCAAGAGCGCAGTCAGTCCGGGACCGTTGCCTACCCCGAATATGGCATGCAGTCGAGGTCTGCGCGTATCTCCGTCAACCAGCAGCACCCGCTGGCCCGTCTCCGCCATCGAGATTGCCAAATTGGAAACGATGGTCGTCTTGCCTTCACTCGGATCGGGCGACGTAACCACGATGACTGACGGAGCTCCGTGCCCGTTGCCCGAAAATTGAATACTCGTCAGGGTCGCCCTAAAACTTTCGGCGGCCAGGCTCAGCTTGCGCTGCAACGTCACGAGCTCAAAGTTCTCGTCAGCGGCCAAATCCGAATTATTCGTTCCGATTCGGACTGCTAGCTTACGCGGCAAACGCATCTTCTTTGAGCCATTGCTGAACTTCGCCGAAGGAATGACCCCCAATTCAGGGACACCGACGTAATGCTGTAAATCGCCGGGCTCTTTCAGTTTGCGGTTAGCTTTTTCACCTATCAGCACAAAACCAATGGCGAATACGCCGCCCAAGAATAATCCCATGAGAGCATTCCTAACGGCGCTCGGTTTGTAGGGGTATTCAGGCGTCTCTGCCGAGTCCACAATTCGGACGTTGTTCGCCTTCAATGCGCTTGCAAGCTCCGCCTCTTGGACGCGCTCCAACATCGCCGCGTGGAGTTGTCGATTCGTCTCCGCCTCGCGCCTCAGAATTCCATACTGTATTGACTCTTCGTTACGGCCGGTAACGATCCGTGCCTGCTCATCGTAGGCCTGGCGGAGCAAGAGTTCCTTCCTGGCGGCTTCTTCATATTCGTTCTTGATTCGCTGAACAATCTGTTGACGCTCAGTATCCAAGCTAACCATCAGGCTTTCGATTTGGACATCGACTCTTTTCACCGGCTGGCTCGCGGCCGTATAAGTCTGAAGCAGTTCTTCACGTTGTTTCCGAAGGTCCGCAAGGGATTGCTGGTATCCTCGCAACGTCGAGTCCTTCAATACGTCGGGAAGAGACTCCGGAGCGGCGTTCGTGGCCATTTCCCAACGGCTTTGCCGGGCCACTCGATCCCCTTGAACCGCAGTGAGTTGGGCTTGCAGCTGCTCCAACTTAGCCTCATCGACGTTCGTGTCGTCATCGGTAAATAACAACCCTGTCCGTTGCGCATAGCTTTGAAGCGCGCTCTCACTTCGTTCGAGTTTAATCCTCATCTCATCCAGCCGGCGCGCTAGCCAGTCACTGGTTTGTTGAGTGCTTTCCCAGCGCGCCTCAATGCTCTGTTCGAT
>CAMPKL010000357.1 GCA_946887065.1 uncultured Bryobacterales bacterium | reverse complement strand
CCCGCAATTCCAAAACTGCGTGACCTGCCACTCGCGTATTCACGGCTCCAATGCGGACCCCTTGTTTAAGAGATGACGGCGCGAATTCTAGCCGCGGCGATACTGGCGGCGGCCACGGCCTGGCCGCAAGCCGTGTTGACGCCCACGCCGGATCGCTCAACCTCGCTCGAAGATCGAGGCGGCTACACCGTCTCGAATTCCTTCGAGACCGGCTATCGTTTCGCCACGGTCGGCGGTAACCGGCAAGTCTATGACTCCAGCGTGAACTTCGGCAACGGCGTGCGCTTGTTCGAGGGAGAGTTGCGCGTGGACTCGCTCGACGGCAAGGGCAAGTGGCTTGATGAGTTCGCCTTCAACGTGCGCGGCGGGCCGGGCGATCCGTATCAGTCGAACGTGGTGAAGGCCGCCAAGCATGGTCTATACCGCTACGATCTGCAATTGCGCTCGACCGACTACTACAACCAGCTGCCGGCGCTGTGGGAAGGCGAGCATGCTTTGCGAACGCAGCGAACCCTGCAGTCCCACGACGTGACGCTGTTGCCCGGAAGCCGTTTCGAAATCTTGCTGGGTTACGACCGCAATTTGCGAACCGGATCGGGCTTTATCACCGAGGGCATTCGCAGTTCGGCGGGCGCGTTCCGCAACACCAGTTTCTTGCGGATCGCCGAGGACGTGCGTCAGCAAAACAACCAGTACCGCGCCGGCTTCAATCTGCGCGCGGGCGGTCTCGCGTTGACGGCTACGCAGGCGCTCGACAACTACAAGGACGACACGGCCTACGGCGAGACGCTGATTCCCGGCGTATTGCCGAACGTCCAACCGATCTCGGGGTTGAGCCGGAGCGAACCGTTCCACGGGAATACGCACATCACGCAAGTGGCGCTCCGTACCGAGAAGGAGCGCTGGATCGGCTTCCAGGGCTCCTTCGCGTACGTCGAAGGCCGGCGCAACTCCGTACTGAGCGAGTCGGTGACGGGCACGGCCACGTCGGGCGCTTCAACCTTAAGGCAGACTTTCGTCTTCGGCGACGCCGGCCGCAAGCAAGGCAGCGGCGAGTTCACGGTGATGCTGCTGCCAAGCCCCAAGTGGACGCTGACGAATACGGTCTCGGCCAATAACATGCGCATAGACGGCTCGGCGGATTTGCTCGAAGTCAGCGCCTTCCGCGAGCAGTTGCTGCAGATCGAGCACCTCGGCGTCAGGCACATCGCCAACGCGACCGAAGCGAACTACCGGCCCACGGATCAAGTCGGGCTGTACGGCGCCTACCGCCGCTCCGAGCGCCGCGTACGCACGCACTCGTTCATTCCGCGGTTCAACATCGGTGAACCGTTGCTGGGCGTCGACAACAGCGTCGACGTCGGCGCCGCCGGAATCCGTTGGACTCCGATGCGGGAGATTCGAGCCTCGCTCGACGTCGAGATTGGCCGCGCGGATCAGCCGCTGACGCCGGTCAGTCCGCGCAAATTCCACAACGAGCGGGCCCGCTTGAGTTGGCGGCGCGACGGCTTTTCGGTCACAGGCTTTTTCAAGAATGAAATCAACGACAGCCGCGTCGAACTGTCGGACTATAGTTCCGACCGGCGATCGGCGGGCGCATCCCTGTTTTGGGCCGACGCGGACGGCGACGTCACCATTGACGGCGGTTATACCTGGCTGAGCGCGAACACCTCGGCGGGAATCTTCAATCTGATCAACCCCGGCCAAGCGGCGCGCACGATCTACGAGAGCAATCTGCATACGCTGCAGTTCGCGGCGCAGATACGGGTACTCGAACGCGCGACGATTTACCTGGGCTACACGGCGGCCGAGGACACCGGTGATGGCCGGGACAGCGTGTCGATCTCCGGGAATCTGACGCCGACCTACCCCGGTTACTCTTTCGACGGCGCCAACTTCTTCGTCTCGCTGCCGCTCACTTATCAGTCGCCGCAAGCGCGGCTCTCCATTGCGATTAACGACCGGCTGGACTGGAACTTCGGCTGGCAATACTACAGCTACGAGGAGCGCTTCACCGGCGAACAGGACTACCGGGCACACGTCGGCTACTCAAGCTTCCGCTGGAGTTTTTGAGGAGTGCGGCGGGCGCGTTATGGATTCACTTGGGCGCACGACCGAGCTCAATCACCGGATTACTCTTTTCCCCCTGGGATTTCCGATGGTCCTGCGCTCGAACGATTCGCGCGTGCTTGAGGCCGCTTGTGTGAGTTGGGGACTGTTTACGCAACGGTTCGCGGAAAGTCCGATCGACATCAGAATCATCGTCGGCCGCGGCAACGGCGCCGGATTGCCCGATCAACCCACGCTCCGCGCCCAGGGCCACCTCACGGCGATCGTCGCGGACCGGTTTAACTTTGCGACTTTTGATTATTCCAAGGGGCTCGGTTTCGCTTGGGTGCAAGAGTCCGTCGCTGCCGACCCCGCCTATCTCCGCTGGTTTTTTCTGGAGGCGATGGTTTATTGCCTGCTGACGGAGAAGCGCTTGACGCCAATCCACGCAGGCTGTGTGGCGATGGACGGACGAGGTCTACTGCTTGCCGGCGACTCGGGCGCGGGCAAGAGCACTCTCGCTTTCGGCTGCGCCCGCCTCGGGTGGACCTTTGTGAGCGACGATGTGGTTTGGATGCTCCGTCAGCAGGACGACCGGCGCGTCTTGGGCTTGCCCCACCGGGCGCGGTTGCGTCCCGATTGCGTCAGCATCTTCGCGGAACTCGCGAAGCGTCCCACGGTCATTGGGATGAACGGTAAGCCTACGTTAGAGCTATCGATGCAGGATTTCCCGGGCATCTCATCCAGCGCGGAATGCTTCGTCGCGACCTGTGTGTTTTTGCAACGGGGAGACCGCCAACGCCCGGACCTCGAACGTCTCAGCAAAGAGGACGCTTTCAGTCGTCTGGCGGCGGGATTGGTCGTCTACGACGAACGGCCGCGAGAAGAGCAACTGCGCAGCCTCAAGCTGATGGCCGAGGCGCCGGCATACGAGTTGCACTACTCCGACATCGAGTCCGCGGCCGAGACTTTACGCCGGCTGCTCTAAGCCGAACGGGATGAGCGTTGATTGGAACACACGGTCCCACCTGCCCAGGGCCGTCCGGTCAGCTCTGCAGGCGCTGCGGCTCGGTCCAGGAACGGATTCTCTCAAGAGTCTAGACGAGTCGGAATGGCCGCGGCTGCTGGCTTGGTGCGACCGCATGCAGGTGACGCTCGTCTTCGCCGAACTCGCCCGCCCTGCCCTGCCCGAGGCGGTTCGCCTAAGAACGGACCACGACCTGATCAATAACCGCGAGCGAACGCGACGGCAGTTATTTGCCTTGGAGGAAGCGGACGCCGCGCTACGATCAGCCGGCCTCGAATACGTCCTGCTCAAGAGTTTCACGCACGGCGCCGATTACGCGGCGGAGCCGTGGCTGCGGCATCAATGCGACCTCGATCTCTACTCGCCGCATGATCAACAACAAACGATGAGGGAGGTGCTGACATCGCTGGGCTACCAGCCGGTCAAAGGGTTCGAGAAGTTCCCGATGGATCATCTCCCGCCGATGATGAGGCCGACGGATCACCAATGGCTGGGCGATTTCTTCGATCCCGAACTCCCCATCGTATTCGAGCCGCACTTCCAATTTTGGGACGCGGGGACTGAGCGGTTGCCGGCTCCGGGCGTCGAACGATTCTGGGAGCGCAGAGGCGAGATCTCATTGGACGGACTAACGATTCCGTCACTCGATCCGGCCGACCGCGTCACTTACGCCGCCTTGCACGCGCTTCGTCATTTACTGCGCGGCGATCTGAGAGTTTTTCACCTTTACGAGATCGCCCGCTTTGTCCATCTCCGAAACGGCGACGACTCATTCTGGCAGCGCTGGGAAGAGCTGCAATCTCCTGAGACGGCCCGCTATGCCGCCGTCGTGTTTGAGCTTGGCCGACTTTGGTTTGACGGCTGCATCCCCGTGCGCGTCGCCGCCCACGTCGAACAACTGCCCGAGAAGGTCAAACTGTGGCACGATCTGCATGCGGCAGCTCCGATCGAGGCGCGCTTCCGGCCCAACAAACACGAGTTGTGGTTGCACTTGGCCCTGCTGCCGCCTGGAGCGTCGGGCTGGTCTATCGCGGCCCGAAAGATCGCGCCGCGCACGCTGCCTGTCCCGTCCGAAGATGTCCTGTCGCCCTCTTCTGCCCCCGCACGAGGCCGCTATCTCAAGGAACTCGCCGCGCGTGCGGCTCACCACCTGCGATCGCTGCCAGGACTGATTGCAGGACTAGGCCTACGGGCCGTCGGTTTGTCCGAACTTGGCGCCCCGTTCCATACCTATCTTTTCGCGGCGTCGCTCTATCACTTGGGCGTGTTCGTATTCGTGCTGCTCTACAACTTGCACATCGCCGAGTTGGGATTCGACGAACGCTTCATTGGTCTATTGACGACCGCGATGACGGCGGGCAGCTTGGCCGGAACTCTGCCGGGCGGCCGCCTAGCTCAATGGCTGGGGCTGCGTACGACGCTGATGATCTGTTGCGCGGCCACGCCCGCTATCGCTGCATTGCGATCGGTCGTGACTCTGGAAGCGCCCTTGCTCGCCCTGGCGTTCGTTGCCGGTCTGTTCTTCTCGGCTTGGGTCGTTTGCATCGCTCCGACCGTTGCACAACTAGTGCCAGAGCGCCGAAGGGCGCAGGCCTTCAGTGTGTTCTTTGCCGTCAGCATCGCGATGGGAGTCTTGGGC
>CAMPKL010000356.1 GCA_946887065.1 uncultured Bryobacterales bacterium | reverse complement strand
GGCATGATCAAGTGAAACGCGGGATTTGCGATGGGCTTCATGAGCGTGAGCAGCAGCTCGGATTGCCCGCTCAGCGGGAACTGCACATCGCCGGCCTTGCCGAGCCGTATATTCTGCAGGTCGACCGAGCCGGCGCCGCTAACGACTCCCAGCAGGTCGCCTTCGAGATTGACCTGAAGCTGGAAAGCGCTGTCTTCTCCGGGGTCAGCCAAGAATGAGCCCAACATCTTTTGTCGAAAGTCGGCCGGGATGCGCCCTAAGGCGCCCTCCACCGAGAGCGTCCCCTGGGCGGGAAAGGCGCCGGGCGCCATTGGGCCGGCAACGCCGTCGAAGGCAATCTCAATCGCCTTTTCTTCAAACAATCCGAGTTGGACGGAGAAGTCGAATGCGTCCTCCCGGCTGATATTGCCCGCTTCAACATTCAATCCTGCCGCAACGAAGTCCGGCTCCGCCGGAGATGAGTAGACCACTCTGCCATCCGTAATTTGCAGGCTCGCGATCGAGAACTCAGCCGGCGGTTCGGCTGCGTCCGCGGCCGGCTCGGCCGCGTCCGGTTTCTCCATCGCTTTGAGTAAAGCGTCAATGTTGGTCTGGCCGGATTCGTTTGCCTCCACGTGCAAAATGGGAGCATCAATCTCGATCGCGGAGATACGAGCCTCGCCCTGCAAGAGGTCAAATAGGCCGGCGCGTGCGAACACGCGGTCGGCGCTCAACATTGGATCGTCTCCCCAGCCGTCAGGATTACCCACGCGCAGGTCGTATAGCGCCAGCGCGGGCCGAAATAGCATCCATTGGCCGAGGTCGAGGCTGCCTCCTGACAGAGTCACATTCACCGGCAAGGACTGTTGGGCGGACTCACGGATGCGATCTCCCAGGGAAGTAGACAGCAACGCTCGAATCGCGAGGCCTGATCCCAGCATCAGGACGAGGTATAGGCCGACAAGACCGAGTGCGATCTTGATTGCGATCTTCATGGAAACCTTCCGCTCAGATTGTAACGGTTCAGGCTACGCCGCTCCAATCGAGAACGGTAGTAGGACTTCGGTTCTACGGGGATGACAAGGCGCCGGGGGAATCTCCCAAGGCGAAGCACCCAGCTAAAAATGAACCTCGGGTTAGGATTACTCCGCGCAAGGAAGCCCTTCAAAATTAAGGCATGTTAGACCTTCGCGAAGCCCCCCAGCCGACTTGCTTAACCAGCGAGGAGTTGCAAGTCGCCGTCCTGGCCGGCCAAGGATACTGGGATTCACAAATCGCGAACCAACTCTCGATTGAAGAACGCGACGTTGCCGAGCGTTTGAGAGGCGCGATGTTCAAACTGGGGATTCGCGGTCGGCTAGATCTCTGCGTGTACGCGAAACTGCGAATTCCGCTCGCGTCATTGTAGGGAACGTCTAGATTACGCCGCGCTTACCGCCGCTGCCTACAAAGCGCGGATCTTCCGTCTCGGTACGATTTCGCTGGAACGTGCGCCACGAATCGTACACGGTCTCGCCGACGTAGTAAGCATCGCGGTTGAGGCTGTGCTGCTCCGGAAGATCTTCTTTTTGCGTCGGATTCTTCAACTGGCGGAAAAGTACGAAATCCAGATACGTGAAGGCTCGGAAGTTGGCGCCTTGAAAGGCGATCGCCGAGAACACTTCCGGACATTCGCGCCGCATGATCGGAGCCGCGGTCTCGGCTGTGGGGTCCGCGTCCATGCTGCTTATCGCAGCTTGAATCTCCTGCAACTCCTTCTCGACCGTCGCCTTGCCGGATGCGTCCCACATGGCCTTGCGCGCCGCATAAGCGCGGTAGCGGAAGCGGCCGTACAAAGTCAGGATGAGGCCGACGAAAGGAGCCACGAAGAGCGAGAGAAATCCCGCCTCGCTAGCGCGTGTCGCCAACGTAACGCCCGTGTAAGCGAGCAAGCCAAGGCCGACCGCGCCGATCCCCATGTGCAGATAAAAATTCGGCCCGACGACATAGCGCGACCGGAAGCTTTTTAGCTCCTCGGTGACGGCTTTTAACGCTTCCCTCGCACGCGCCGCGGCGTACACCGAATGCGACCAATTCAGGTGCACCATCGACGGCGGATAATAAAGGACGAATAGCTTGTCAGTCGGAACTTCTTGGCCGGTAAAAGAGCAGGTCATTGCCACCTTGCTATTGCGCGCGCCAGGCGACGCCCTCAGCCAAAGCCGCCCAGCGGGCAACTCGGACCGAACCTGAGATTATCACAATCGAGGGGGTCCACGCCCCGCTACGGCACCCCCAAACGACGTCTATCGAATAGGAATTCCGAATAGAGCCTCGACTTCAACCGCTTCGCCGTCGCGGTAGGCCGGGTGAAAGTCCCATGCCCGCACGCTGGCCAGGATGCGGTCGTTCGTTTCCGCGTCAAGGCCCGAGACCATTCGCACGCTGTTAATTGCGCCTTCGGCGTCGACCTTGGCATAAACCACCACACGAGCCGGCGTTGTATAAGGATCGAGGGACTCGTAGTGGATCCGCGGGCCCACTCGGCGGAAGGCGAAGGGCGGATCCATCTTCTTGCGGGTAACGATGCGGATGACCCCGTCCTGAACCTGAAACCCGTTGTCCTCCTGTTCGGTCTCACAGACCTGCAGGATCCACTTGCGATCGAATCCGGGAACTTCCAAATAAACCGTGTAAACCGGATTGCCTTTTAGGATTCCCGCCGCTTCGGGGATCGCCGGTTCGTCGGAGATGACGATAATGCCGTGCAGCTTGCGCGGAACCGGTCCGCGCCCGCGCCAACCCTCCCCGAAACCCTCGCCGCCGAACTCGCCGATGACGCCCGCGCCCAGCTGATCGCCGACGCCCGGACCAGAACCCAGGCCAGCGCCGCCGACAGAGGACAACAGATCGCGCAACGTACCGCTGCCGTAGCTTTCGGCCAACAGTCCTTGGATGGCCGCGCTCTCGGCATCCGATAACCCAAGCCCCGCGGCGCCGATAGAGCCCTGCGCCGTGCCGACGAGTTCAATCAGCGAAGGACGGCCTGACGGCGGTTGCCCGCTTCCGGCGCCGCGAACAATCTCCGGCATGTTGCCAGGAGCGACGGCGAGTTCAGCTTGGGGATTCGTCTCCGCCGAATCGCTAATCAGTCCAGGATCGGGAAGTTTGGGATTTTCCAAGGCGGCGAACTGCCACGAAAGATCCGCCCCCGGCTGAACCGGAATATTTACCTGACTGGCCGGAGCTGCTGCGGCGATAGCTTCTCTCTGAGGCGCAACTCTTTCAGGAGAGTCGATCTTCATACGCTCGACCAACGCCGGCGGCGGAGGAGGAGCCGGAGCCTGCTCGGCGCCGCCTGCGGGTTCAGGTTCCGGCTTGGGCGCAGGCAACCGATTTCCTCGGCCCGGATCATCCTCTTCGCTCAACTCCGCTTCTCGGGGCGGCGGCGTCCTCATGGGCTCAAGCTCCGGAAGGAGCCGTGCGAGATCCGGCGGCAGCTTCAGCGAAACATCCTGCGTCTTGAACTGGACGACAACGAAGTCATAGGGCCGAACCCGGAACGGGAGCTTGCCTGGCGCGAACTCCTCGATCCAGGGCAGCAACGATATCGTCGCCAAATGTAGGAATATGGAACCGACGAACGAGAGCTGCCGGTTCGGGCGGCGCGGGGAAAGATTCCTGAACAGGCCGTCCGTTTCATCGTCCAGCGAGGGCAAAGCGAGGATATCGCCTCCAAACCTGGACTTGACGACGATCAGCAGGCTCCACAGCAACAACGCCGCGGACGCGAGCCCTAAGAGCAGGTCCTGAGGCGCTATGTCCGGCAGAAACGACATGATGTGGCTTCGGAGATACCTCGGACTCCTACGACGCTAGTTTAGGGACGTGCGTACCGAGAGTTATATCAGGTATTCACCGGACCCGCGCCAACCAATCAGCGTAGCGAAATCAGCACCCGTAATACGGATACGGGCTGCCCGCCGGCCGCCCGCCTTCCAAACTTCCGCGTGTAGCGCCGGGTTATTCCGTGGCGCCGGGCGTCCGCGAACCGTCATCGAGCGGCGTGGCCAGGTAGCCTACGATCCGATTTTTCTCGAGTTGGTTCACGACGATTTCATAGGGGACCTTCGAGCCAATGACATAGAACTGAATCGGTTCCAGAAGAGTCTTGTTCTTCTTCTGAATCTCTTTGTCGTCAGCAACCACGTCAATGGTGAAGCGATTCCGTTTCTCGTTCGCGTCGCGCAGGCGGATCTGGATCCGGCCGACCTTCTGACTCGTGCGGCTCTTCTGAATGTCGAATTCGTAATAATTGCGTTGTCCCAAGCGCTTCAGTGCAGCCAACTCGGTACCGTTGGTAGCGACGAGACCGCTCTGCACGCCGAGGTCGCCCTTGACCGATTTGAGGTCGGCGATCGTCTGACGAAGCTCTTCCTGAGCAGCAGTGAGATCCGTTCGAACGGTATCGACCTCGCCGCTCAGCGCCCCGAGTTTGGTGCTGGCGGATGACGCCACTTCGCTGACTTGAGTGATCTGTCCGCCGACGGCCTGCAGAGCCTGTTGGTTCTGCTGCTGCGTTTGCTGAAGTTCCTTTTCCAGTGTGGCGGTCCGGCCAAGGACCTTCCGCTCTACCTGAACGGCGGCATCGGCAATCTCTTTCTCTGCCGTGGCGACCATGCCCTTAACCTGGGCAACCTGGGTTCCGACCTCGCGGGAGGTGCGGTTGACCGAGCCTTCCAATGCGGCGAGCTGTT
>CAMPKL010000355.1 GCA_946887065.1 uncultured Bryobacterales bacterium | reverse complement strand
ACCGCCGCGTGCTGCCTCGTGTGGGTGAAGTACAGCAATACCCCCAAACCGGCGAGGGGGGCAAAAACGGTGAGGTTTAGAGGCAACCGATTCAGAGCCGTCCGCCAACCGGACGTGATGTCAAAAATCGCCTTAACCGCGACACAGGCAAAAACATAAAAGAACGTGCTGTAGTGCGAGAGCATTGCCAACGCGGCGAAGACGGCGAAACCAAGACGCGATTGCGTGTGACTCCGGCCGTCAAAAAAATCCAGGAAGTAATAGAACGACACCAACACGAAAAGGACGCAGAGCATGTAGGAACGCACTTCGCTGGAAATGATGATGGATGGGAGGGCCAAACCGTAGGCGAGCGCGGCGATGGCGGGAGTGGGCCGCCAAAGCGAAAGCTTTTCGGCAATTTTTCCAACCGCGAAAACCGCCGCGACTCCGGCGATGATCGAAACAGCGCGGTAGATAAGGACGGATCGGCCGAACCACAGGCTGAGCTTCAGCAAGAGATAGTAGAGTGGAGGATGAAAATTAGCTTGATACTCCTCCCAAAATCTTCCCCAATCATCTTGCATGGCAATGAAGACATGCCAATAGCCATCGTATTCGATGAATTGCGTCGCCCCAAGATAAAGTCTGGGCGCCGCCGCCGCTAACGATATTAGGAGCAGCAGCGGTCCGATAGAGCGCTTCTCCATGGGTTTAATTTACCCTGCTCCGCTCTTCGGCTCGCTATTATGAATCCGCGTAGCGCCAACTGACGCTGGCGCGCGTATCCTCAAGCACCACGCCCTTGGCTTGCAACTCGTCTCTGATCTGATCCGCCAAAGCGAAGTTGCGTGTCTTGCGCGCCTCTGCCCGCTTGGCGATGAGCGCTTCGATTTCTTCAGCCGAAGGCCGTGCGGATCCCGCCGGGCCGCCGTCCGTCACCCCCGGAGTTTCCTGGTCGGGATTCAGCACGTCGAAGATGGAGTCGAAGACGGAGAGCACGCGGCCGGCTTCGGCGGCATCTTCCTGTCTAAACTCGCCCGTGTCGATCGCCGAATTGACATCCCGTACGTACTCAAACACGGCGGCCACGGCCTGCGCCGTATTCAAGTCATCGTCCAGGCCCGTCTCGAACTCGCGGATCGCCTGTGTCGCCCGCTCCGCCCCTACCGCGCTGGGCCCTTCCGGGAACTGCTCCGTCTCCAATCTCCGCTTGAAGTTGCGCAAACGTTCGATGGCCGCTTGCGCCCCTTTCAGTCCGTCGAACGTGAAGTTCAACTGCTTGCGGTGCGGCGTCGTCGAAAGCAAGTAGCGGATCGACGCCGCCGAATATCCTTTAGCGAGCAGGTCGCGCAGCGTATAGAAGTTCCCGAGCGACTTCGACATCTTCTGCCCTTCGACCAGCAAATGTTCCCCGTGCACCCAAAAGCGCACGAACGGTTTGCCCGATGCCGCCTCCGACTGGGCGATTTCATTCTCGTGGTGCGGAAACGTCAGATCGACGCCGCCGGTGTGGATGTCGAAGGTATCGCCCAACTCGGCGACCGCCATGGCTGAACACTCAATGTGCCAGCCTGGCCGCCCCGGCCCGAACGGGCTGTCCCACGCAGGCTCGCCGGCCTTGGCGCCTTTCCACAATGCAAAGTCGCGCGCGTCGTCCTTCTCGTACTCGTCGTTGTCGACGCGCGCCCCGGCCTTCATGCCCTTCGCGTCAATCCGGGACAGCTTGCCGTAGTCCCCAAAGCACGCGATGCGAAAGTACGTCGACCCGTCGCTCTGGTACGTGCATCCCTTCGCCTCGATCTTCTTGATCAAATCGATCATCTGAGGGATGTATTCGGTCGCCGGAGTAATCTTCTCCGGCCTCTCCAGTCTGACTGCGGCGCAGTCCTCTTCGAACGCCTTACGATACTGCGCCGTGTACTGCTGAATTGTTTGGCCCGCCGCCATGGAGCTGGCGATGATCTTGTCGTCCACGTCGGTAATATTCATGACGTGCCGCAGCTTCCAGCCGCAGTGCCGCAGGTAGCGCCGCAAGATGTCCTGGAACGTGAATGTCCTCAGGTTGCCGATGTGTACGTAGTTGTAGACCGTCGGACCGCACGAATACATTCGCACAGTGTCTCCGTCCGCCGGTTGGAACTCTTGCAGACTGCGGGTCAGGGTGTTGTAGAGCTTAAGCGCCATGAATGCGGGCAACGAAGGTCAAAAGGGCATTCTACCGAGTTCAGAACGTTTAGCGTTCGATTAGGCGGCCTTGCGCTTCTTGTGCTTCTTCGCTTTCTTGCGCGCCTTGCGCTCTGCATACCAGCTATCGAAGGTTTTATCGTCGGCGAAGTACAGATCGTACTCCATATCCTTGGTGAAGAACTCGCAAGGATCTTCGCCCGGCAGGCCGTAGTCGCGGCAGATCTGCGGTCTCGTCTCGTAGATGCCGCAAGTGTTGTCGGGCTGTAGGTGCCGGCACACTGTCCGAACCTCCAGGTACCAGTCGCCGTCGTCGACCCACACCGCCACGCCCTCATGGCACAGATACCAGCGGATGTGGTCGAAGTCTTCCTTGGCCTTAGGCTTGTCGATCTGCAAAGCGAAGTAGCGGCAACAGGCCGCGTTGCACAGGTGACACGGGCCGCCGTCCTCTTCCCGGGGCTGGGGCGGTTTGCCCGGCTCATGCAACATAGCCAAGGACACGAATCCCGGCGGCGGCGGCGGAGGGCCAGGAAGGATACGACGGCCGATTAGTGCTTTGCCCAAACCGGTATCTTACAGCGTTCCGGCCGCCAAACGAAAAAGCCGTCCTCAACGCCATTGCGAAGAGGACGGCAGGGGCACAGGAGAGAATCGTTCAGTCAGCGACAGTTGCTCGCGATCGCGCCGTCAGGCTGAGACCATTGCCGCCGAAGACCAACGGAGAGGCGATAAAACTGATCGGGTAGCTCGCCGACACCGTCACGATGCTGCCGCCCTTCTTTTCGGCGTCTGACCACACCGTGTCCACGATCACCTCGCCGGACGGCAATCCTACCGCTTGGGCCCGGACCGCGTCCACGATGGCCGAATCGTCACTCAGCGGATTGCGCTCGCCGTGTACGATCGCGGCCCGTGCGCCTTGCCGCGCGGCGTGAGCCAGAGTTTCGTAAGTCCAGACCAAGCGGCCGCCTTCGAAGATGCCAACCACCAGAACGAGGAAGAGGAGGAAGCTGAGCGCGAACTCCACCATTTGGGCTCCGCGCCTGCCGTCGCCTCTGTTGTTTCTTTGATGTCTCATGTTCTTTGCTCCTGTGTCCGCCGCTAGTTAACCCGCATCCACGTCGCTTCGCGGATATTCGTTTGGTTGGGCACGTTCCAGTAGCGCCCGATCGTACTGAAATCCTGATTCACTTGGACCCGAACATAGGCCCTGGGCTTGCCGTATCCCGCGCAGACCGTCGTGTTGTAATCCACGCACGAGAAGGGCGGCGCATCAGGGCATTTGCAGACCTGGGTCGGCGCCGCCGTGACGCCGGCCAAGTTCCCCACATCCGTCGTGGCGCGGGACTCCATCCCGGAGATGTCGCCCGAGCGAATGAGCTCTTGGGCGCCGTAGAGCGCCGCTCCGCTCGAAGCGCCCTTCACCGTCAACGCGTGGTAGAAAAGCCGCGCGAAGTCCGTGGCGCCGACGCAGAGCATGAAGGCCAGCGGAATGACGAGCGCCGACTCGACCATGATGCTGCCCTGGCGCGCCCCTTTAAACCGATTGATCATTTTCAACATGGCGTTTTCTCCTGTGTTCCCTGTTGTCGTCGATTACTAGCGCCTATTCGAGCAGCGATACCTGTTGGCTGGGAGGGTTGCGCCCGTTGTCTTCCCAGTTCACGCCCAATTGCGGAGTGCCGGCGAACGTGATGGTATCGGCGACGATCATCGCGAAGGGTGAATCCTGTGTTGCGTTGCCGCCGTAGGTGAGCCCGACCGTCGGGAAGTAGATGATGCCGTCATAAATCGAGTCGGAAGTGCCGCGCAGATTGCCGTCGGCATTGCCGCCGTTGCCGGTCACCGCATTCCGGCTATTGAAGAACAACATGTTCTCGTAAACCCCCGAGTACGGTGCGTGCAGGTTGGTCTGCACGCCGCCGCCGATGTCGATGTTGTTGTTCTTGTTCGTGCCTAGGTTGTAAATCATCACCCCGTCGCCGCTGATGCTTCCGCCCGTGGCTTCAAAGCCGTCCACGATATAGATGCCTGGGTTGAGGATGACCGTGCCGCCCGTGATCTTGAATCCGCCTTGGTAGAAGCCAGGCTCGTACGTGCCGCCAGAACCCGTCTGCACCGTGGATGTTGCGCGCAGCGTGTAGTCCGCCGGGTTCGGTTCGGGAACCTCCCAGAACGGGTCCCCGGGACCCGGCACGGGCACCGGCGTGGGGCTGATAGTGCCTTGGCCGTTCTGTACGAAACCGCCGCCGAAATTACCGTATCCAATGCCGCCCGCGACCAAAGACACGCCGCCGTTGGTCGTAATCGCGCTGGGGCTATTGGATTCCGCCAGCACCGTGCAATCGGGGGCGTAGATGTCTGCCGTGCCAGCGACCGTAATCGCTCCCGAAGCGGTCGGGTTCAGCGCGATGATGCAAGGCGGGTTCAACTCAGTGGCCACGCCGGCTACCGCTCGCGCCCGTACCGTCGAGTTCTGGCGCAGGATGACTTTCAAGAACGTCGTCGGGATCGGCCGGTCGATGATCACCTCGACAGCGTTGTTGT
>CAMPKL010000354.1 GCA_946887065.1 uncultured Bryobacterales bacterium | reverse complement strand
TGTGCTGTCGTCTCCGCCCACGAAGACGATTTCGAACTCTGAAGACTGCTTCACGACGACGGGCCGGTTCGAAAGCGTGTGCGGACAGATCGGAGTGAGGCAGAACCCCTCGACCGTCGGCGCGATGACGGGCCCGCCGGCTGCGAGCGAGTAGGCGGTGGAACCGGTCGGCGTCGACAGGATTAGGCCGTCAGCCCGGTAGCCGCACATGAACTCGCCGTCGACGAAAACCTCCAGTTGCAGCAAGCGCGCGATCGCGGCCTTGTTGACCACGATGTCATTCAGTGCGTTGTAGCGGGCGACGGTCTCCTCGTCGCGGATGACTAAACCCGATAGCACGGTGCGGCATTGCACGGAGTAGTTGCCGGCAAGGACCGCCTCCAATGCCTCATAGATCTGCTCTGGGCCTGTCGTCATCAGAAAGCCCATGCCGCCGAGATTCACGGCCAGCAGCGGAGTCTCTTTGACGCCCACGCCGCGAGCGACGGACAGCAATGTTCCATCGCCCCCAAGAACGACGATGAGGTCGAATTCCTGGTCGAGCGCCGTTCGATCGAAGCCGCCCTTTCGGCCTAAATAGGTCTCGGTGACGATGTCTCCGGTCCAGGCCACGCCGCGCTCATCGAGCCAGGCCGCTAACTCGCGGAGCAGTTGCGGCAGGTCCGAGCGGCCGGGTTTGGAGACGATGCCGATATTCGTCGTCATGAGGTCAGTTGGCGGTCGCGGCCATAGAGAAGTATCTCGCGATTTCCTTGGGCGCCTTCGAGCGGGCTGTCCATCTGCTGGATCGACCGGAAACCGAGGGCGTCGATCGCTTGCCGAACCTTGTCGGCGGCCGCCTGCCTGATCTCGTCGTTGCGCACGATACCGCCTTTCCCGACTTCGCCGCGCCCTGCTTCAAACTGCGGTTTTGCCAGCACCACGATCTCCGCGCCCTCCGCGAGCAACGGCGCGACCGGAGGCAACACTAGAGTCGCAGAAATGAAACTGACGTCGCAGCACACGAGTTGGATCGACTCCGGAACCAATTCCCGCGTCAGATCTTTTGCGTTCGTCTGTTCATGCACCACGACCCGCGCGTCTTGGCGGATGCGCCAATGGAGCTGATTGGTCCCTACATCAACGGCGTAAACCTTGGCCGCGCCGTGCTGCAGTAAGCAATCCGTGAAACCTCCGGTGGAGGCGCCGATATCGAGGCACGTCTTGCCTTGCACGTCGATACCGAACTTAGACAGCGCGCCTTCGAGCTTGAAGCCGGCACGGCTTACGTAGCGAGGCTGCTCGCCGAGAATGCGGATCTCACATTCCGGATTGACCTGTTGGCCGGGCTTTTCAATCTTCTTCTCGTCGGCCAAGACCTGGCCCGCTAAGACCAGCGCCTGCGCTTTGCTGCGCGATTCGGCGAGGCCGCGGTCCGTCAACAATTGGTCAATGCGTACCCGTGCCTTCATGAAGGCGGCCCTCGACTAGGCGGACCGGCTGACGATTTTTTCCGCGATGCCGCATAGTCGGCGGCCGGCGTCGCCAAGACCGGCGATTGCGGTTAGCGCCACGCTCAGTTGCTCGGCGGCCAGCTCTTTGGAGCGCTCCAGCCCATAGAGAGCGGGGAAGGTGGCCTTTTGCTGTTCCGCGTCCTTACCCGCCGTCTTGCCAAGGCTTTCGGTGGTGCCTTCAACGTCGAGGATATCGTCGACGATTTGGAAGGCGGCGCCGATGGCGCTGCCGTAGGCGCTAAGGCTGTCGAGCTGTTCGTTGGATGCTTCCGCGAACATCCCGCCCATGCGAACCGAGGCGCGAATCAGCGCCCCGGTCTTGGAGCGGTGAATGTAATGCAAGCGCGCCTCTTCGACGGGCCGTCCCTCGGCCTCGAGATCTTCCACCTGACCGCCGATCATGCCGTCGACGGTTCCAGCGGCAGCGGCGAGTTCGCGGATCATCGCTATCCGCACCGAGGCCGGGGCGTCTTCCGTTTCGGCCAGCACCTGAAACGCGCGCGTCAGCAAGGCATCGCCCGCCAGAATCGCCGTCGCCTCGCCAAAAACTTTGTGGCACGTCGGCAGGCCCCGCCTAAAGTCGTCGTTGTCGAGCGCGGGCAGGTCGTCGTGGATCAGCGAGTAGGTGTGGATGAACTCCAGCGAACACGCCGGCGTCAGCGCTCCTTCTGTTCTCCCAACCGCCTCCGCCGCGGCGCAGAACAAAATCGGCCTGAGGCGTTTGCCCCCGGCCATCAAACTGTGGCGCATGGCCCGATGGAGAGTTTGCGGCCGCTCGTCCGCCAGCGGCGTCAGCCGGTCCAATTCCGCTTCGATCGCGCTGCGCTGTTCCTCTAGATATTCCTCTAGCGTCACTCGCCCTCTCCGTCGTCGTCGAGTTCAAATGGCTCGACCTCGATCTTGCGGCCCTTCTTCAGGAGGATCTCGATGCGCGTTTCGGCCTCCTCAAGACGCTTGCGGCAGGATTCGCTGAGCTCGACGCCCTGCTCAAACAGCGCCAGCGATTCTTCGAGGGGCAAGTCCGCGCTCTCAAGCTTCTTGACGATGGTTTCGAGGTCTTCCAGTCCCTTCTCGAACGGCAGATGATCTTCTTGGGGCTTGGCCATGACGCTGGGATTCCTCCAATTGTATGCGGTTATCGCAGCGCTGCTGTCTTTAGGCAGCAACGGAATCGAGAGTACAATGGCCGCGATGGGCATATCCCGGCGTCAGTTCCTTTCGTACACAGGCGCGGCCTTCGCAGGGCTGAACGGCCTACTCGGGGGCTGCAACTCGGTCGTTCCGGCTGCCTCCTGGAGCGCGGAAGGCTACGGCGAACTGGTCCCGGACGCCGCCGGCTTATTGGATCTGCCGGCGGGCTTCTCCTATCAGGTCTTCTCGCGAACAGGCGATTCGATGGACGACGGCTTGCTGGTTCCCGGCGGTCATGACGGGATGGCTGCGTTCGCGTCCCCGGACGGCCGCACGATCTTGGTTAGGAATCACGAGTTGACGCCGGCCCAGCCCGGCGCCGCCGTCTTCGGGGTACGCGGCGATTTACGAGGCGGCCTGCCGGCCGAATCGTTCTATGACTTCGGCAGCGGCGCGACACCCTGCCTTGGCGGGACCACGACGCTGGTCTACAACACACACGAACAGCGCCTGGAGCGCCATTTCTTAAGCCTCGCCGGAACCATCCGCAACTGTGCCGGAGGCCCAACGCCGTGGGGCTCCTGGATCAGCTGCGAGGAAACCAACCAGCGAAAGGATGCTGCCCTGGAGCGTGACCACGGCTATAACTTTGAAGTGCCCGTCTCTGCCGAGATCGCCCTCGCTCCGCCGATCCCGCTAGTGGGCATGGGACGTTTCAACCACGAAGCGATCGCCGTTCACGAAGCGAGTGGAATCATCTACCAAACCGAGGACCGGGACGATGGCTTGTTCTACCGATTCGTGCCGAATGAGAAAGGCAGGCCCGCTGCTGGAGGCCGTCTGCAGGCTCTGGCGCTGCGTGATATAGGCTCCGCTGATACGCGCAACTGGAGCGAGCCAACGCTCGACCGGCAGTCGCCGGAGCCGGTGCGCTGGATCGACATCCGAGACGTCGAGTCGCCCGGCGACGACCTCAGAATGCAAGGCGCCGCTGCCGGGGCGGCGATCTTCGCCCGCGGCGAGGGGGCCTGGACGGACGGTGACGCCATTTACTTCGCCTGCACCAGCGGCGGGGCGGCGCAAAGCGGCCAAGTGTTCCGTTATCACGTCAGCCCGGACGAAGCGCAGCCGCCCGAGAACAAGAACCCGGGACGGCTGGAACTCTTCGCCGAATCCCCCGACTCCCGCCTGTTGGAGTATGCGGACAACCTAACCGTCTCTCCCTGGGGCGACGTCATCGTCTGCGAAGACGGCTCGGGGCGTGACCAAATCGTCGGTATTACGGCCAAAGGCCAGTTCTATCAGCTTGGACGGAACGCGATGAACGACGGCGAATTTGCGGGTTCCACGTTCTCGCCTGACGGCTCCACGCTGTTCGTCAATATTCAAAATCCCGGTATGACTTTCGCCGTTACCGGCCCTTGGCAAAGACGTCCCGCCTAAGCGTGGGCGCAGATCCCGGTAGAATGGGGACTCATGGTCCCTGAGTCCTTGACAGCGACCGCGGCGGGCGAGAAACTCGCCGCGCTAGAGTCCGCCATCTGCACCGTCATTCGCGGCAAGGCGGAAGCGGTGCGTCTGGCGACGATTTGCCTGCTCTCGCGCGGCCACCTGTTGATTGAAGACGTTCCCGGCGTCGGGAAGACGACTTTGGCGCACGCATTGGCGCGGGCCATCGACTGCAACTTCAATCGCATCCAATTCACCTCCGACTTGCTGCCGACCGACGTCCTCGGCGTCACCGTTTATAGCGCTTCCCGCGAGCAGTTCGACTTCAAGAAAGGGCCTGTTTTCACCAACTTACTGCTCGCCGACGAGATCAACCGGACGACGCCAAAGACGCAATCGGCACTGCTTGAAGCCATGAATGAAGGCCAGGTGTCGATCGACGGCGCCTCTTATGCGCTGCCTCAGCCGTTCATGGTTATCGCCACGCAGAATCCTGTCGAGTATCACGGCACGTTCCCTCTGCCCGAGGCTCAACTCGATCGATTCCTGTTACGTATCGAGATGGGTTACCCCGACTTAGAGAGCGAAAAGGACATTCTGCGCAGCAACGGCGATCGGATCGATCCCGCGCATCTGCGGCCTGCCATGCATGCCGACGAGG
>CAMPKL010000353.1 GCA_946887065.1 uncultured Bryobacterales bacterium | reverse complement strand
TAAACCATGTGCCAGGTTTGTTCTGTAAACTAGGTTACCGGTCTGTACCTCATCCTAGCCTTCTCCCAGAGGGAGAAGGGACCAATCCTCTTTTAGCGTTAGCACTGCGCCAAGGCATTTTTGCTTCTCATGGGAGTTTGTAACCCAACTCCTTAGCCACTTCGGTGGCGAGCCTCTCTTCCGCGACGTCGTTGAAAGCGACCTGCCGATCGGTGAAACGTCCTTGTGCCTTAAGCGACCGGACCAAGTTGTCGATGCCGGCGCGGTTGGGAATACCGGTCGGGTTCAGCGCCGTTTGAAAAACATCGTAGGTTTCGGAAGCGGTGTCTTTGTCCATTTTGAGAATCCGAATGATGAGCTCGACCGTCTTTGGTTTGGACTTGCGAACCTCGTCCTTGGCGACTTGCAGCGCGTGAATGACTCGCTTCGCCTCGGCCGGTCTGGACTGATTGGTTTTGACCAGCGTGGTCAAGCCGCCGCCCGGCATTTCCACCATCGCGCCGACATCCAGCCGTTCTTCAACTGTCATTACGGAACCTTGTAACCGAGCTCTTTCGCGACTTCCGTTGCGAGCCGATCATCGGCGATTTCGTTGAACGCGACTTTGCGGTCGACGTGACGGCCTTGAGCCTGGACGGATTTCACCAGGATGTCCATGCCGACGCGAGTCGGAATGCCGGTCGGGCTAAGTGTGGTGAGAAATTGATCGTAGGTTTCGTTCGCGGCTTCCTTATCCATCCTGAGCAGCTTGACGATCAGATCGAGGGTTCTTGGTTTGGAGTTTTTGATTTCATCCTTGGCCTGTTGCAGCGAGCGGATGACGCGTTTGGTTTCGGCGGGCCGCTCTTGAATGGTCTTGGCCAACGTCGTAAGACCGCCGCCGGGCATGTCGACCATAGCCCCGATGTCCAAGACTTTGACGAAGCCCTTTTTCTGCGCGCCCAAAGTCACCGGCGGCGAGAGCAGCGCGGCGTCGACGTAGCCCGATTCCAAAGAAATCAACTGTTGGATTTGTTGTCCGCCGATAGACACCAAGACAAAATCTTTCGGATTGACGCCGAGTTTCTCCAGCGCCAAAAGAAAGGCGACATGGACCGTGCCGCCCAGGCCCGTGATCGCCACTTTCTTCGACTTCAGATTGTCGAGTGTCTTGAACTGTGGTTTCGCCATCAGCCAATAGGAAATGCGGTCGGAAGAAAACCAGATGGCGCGCGTCGCGAAGCCGGTCATCGTTGCATTTACGGAGGCGGGGCCGACGCCGGCTTGATAGTCGATGTCGCCTTGAGTGAGCGCCGCCGGCACCAAGGCGGACTGCATGAGGATGACCTCCATGTCGAGGCCGTTAGCGTTAAATATTCCCCACTCCTTGGCGGCGAGGAGCGGCAGCGCTGTAATGGTAAAACCGGCGTTGGAGATTCTCAGCTTAGCGCGCCGTTCTTGAGCGCTAGTCCATGGCGGGGTCGCCAACGCTAGGCTGAACAGGAAGACTGCCAGCCAGTAGAAACGCAACTGAAGGTACGACCGCGTCATCTTTTGCTCTCCTCGATTTAAACTGGCGGCGATCCCCGCCATAAAGAGTACTTACGCCAAATTGCGCTTGCTTGACAACCCGGGGGTTACTTGAAAATATCGCGCAGAGTTTTTTTAGTTGGAAAAAATATGAAAGCCATGCCGGCAAAACACACGCGCAAGCGAACGGATATTGACCCCATCACTCTCGAAGTCATTCGCCACGGCATCGTTTCGACCTGCGATCAGATCGATGCCAACATGACGCGCACCGCGTTCAGCCCGTATATTTACGAATACAAAGATTACGCCGTGGGCTTCGTCGGAGCGGCGGGCGAGTTGCTGGCGCAATCGACCGGCGGCATGCCGGTGTTCGTCGCCGATTCGGTGGGCATGGCGGTGAAAGACGGTTTGGAAGTATACGGCCGCGAGGACCTGCACAAAGGCGACGTCATCGTCTGTAACCACGCCGCGATTCAGGGCCAGCATCTCAACAACACCGTCATGTATACGCCGGTATTCGCCGGGCCAAAGGGTGATGACTTGATCGGTTTCTTCGCCGTCAACTGTCACTGGATCGACATCGGCGGCTCAGCCATCGGCTCGGTTTCTTATTCCTCCACCGATATCTTCATGGAAGGATTGCAGCTGCGCTCGATCAAGCTCTGGTCGAAAGGCGAACCCAGCGAAGAAGTTTATCGGATCATCGAGAACAATACGCGCTTTCCGTTGGAATTGCTCGGCGACATCGAAGCCCAGCTTGGCGGCTGCCTGTTGGGCCGCGATTTGACGCAAGCGCTGGCCGACAAATACGGGCCGGACGATTTTCTCGGCGCGCTCGACATCATCCTCGACCAGTGCGAGGCGGCGACGCGCGAAAAAATTCGCGCGATTCCCGACGGCACCTATCGGCACGAAGCGTTTTTGGACAACGACGGCGTGCGCGACGAGAAGATTCCGATCAAAGTCAAAGTCATCGTTGCCGGGGATGAGATTACAGTCGACTTCTCCGAAATGTCGGATCAAGTCAAAGGCTGTGTCAATTCGGGTTTCTACGGCGGCGGCCGGACCTGCGTGCGAGTCGCTTTTAAATATCTGATCGCCACCGACGAGCCGGCCAACGAGGGAACTTTCCGGCCGGTCAAGATGATCCTGCCGGAAGGTAAACTGATCAGCGCCGAGCCGACCGCGGCGATGGGGCTCTACAGCATTCCTTTTCCGACGGTCATCGACTGTATCATCAAAGCGTTGGAGCCGGCGTTGCCGCAGCGCGTCACGGGCGCCCACTTCGGGACATTTTCTTCGCTCAGCTTTGCCGGCAAGCGCATGGACACCGGCGCGGTATTCAAGGCCAACGATAGCGGCCACGGCGGCTGGGGCGCGTGCGCAACCCACGACGGCGCCGGACCGTTTCGCACCATGGCGCACGGCGACACGCGCCTGATTCCCATCGAGCTCCAGGAGTCGATGTATCCGTTTCGCGTCGAAGAGTTCCGTTTACGCCAAGATTCGGGCGGCGCGGGCAAATGGCGCGGCGGCCTAGGGTTCGACAAGCAATATATTTTGCTCGCGCCGTGCGAGCTTTGGGCAAACTTCGACCGCATCGGTTGCCCGCCCTGGGGCGTGCAGGGAGCTAAGCAGGCGAAGTCCGGACAAGTGCTGATCTACAAAAGCGGCCATCCGGAGCCCGAACTGCTCTACAAAACTGAAAACCGCCCGCTACAAGCCGGCGACCGCGTGCGCATGTCGACCGGTGGGGGCGGCGGTTACGGCGACCCGAAAGAGCGGGCGCCTGAGTTGGTCGCGCGCGACGTGATTCGCGGTTTTGTCTCGCGCGAAAGCGCCCGCGACGATTACGGCGTCGTCATCGAACCAGACGGCAGAACCCGCCGATCCTAACGTTCACGGTTCAAGGTCAGAAAACAACCAAGAACCCAAAATGAACCATTGAACGGTTGAACCTTTGAACGGGAGTTGTGCATGAGCTACGCCATCGCCGTCGACATCGGCGGCACGTTTACCGACTTGGTCGCCTTCGATCACGAAAATCACAAGGTCATTTACGCCAAGAGCCCGACGACCTACGATAATCTGGTCGAGGGGATTCTCGATTGTTTCAATAAGGCGAAAATCAAGCCGGCCGAAGCTTCGCTCGTCAATCACGGCACGACCTTGGTCATCAACTCGCTGATCCAGCGCAAGGGCGCGAAGACGGCGCTGGTTACGAGCCAGGGCTTTCGTGACATTCTGGAAATCGCGCGCGGCAACCGGCCCGATCCGTTCGATCTGCATTACCAGCGCGACGAACCGTTGATTCCGCGCGAGCTTCGTCTCGAAGTGCCGGAGCGGATGGGCAGCAAGGGAGAGGTCGTCACGCCGCTCGAGTTGGCGGCCCTGGATAAACTCGCTCAGGAAATCAGGACACTCGGCGTCGAGTCGGTGGCGATCTTTTTCATGACCTCCGCTATCAATTCTGCGCACGAGGAAGCCGCCGCCGACAAGCTGAAAGAATTACTGCCGGACGCCTACGTCACCTTCAGCACCGATCTCACGCGCGAGTGGTACGAGTACGAGCGATGCTCGACGGTGGCGGCGAATGCCTACATCGGGCCGCAGGTGAGCACTTACATTCGCCGGCTCGACGACGATCTCAAGAGCCAGGGATTCAAGGGCTCACTTTTCATGATGGGCTCCAACGGCGGCTTGTTGTCCGCCGAGCGCACCTGCCGGCAACCCATCGGTCTGGTCGAATCCGGCCCCATCGGCGGCTGCATCGGCGCCAGTGCCTACGCGGATAAATTGGGATTCAAGAACGTCGTCGCCTTCGACATGGGCGGCACCACCGCAAAGTGCGCGCTGGTCGAGAACGGTCGATTCTCGGTCAATTCGCTTTATTACGCCAACGGCTACGTCAAAGGTTTTCCGATCAAGTCCGCGGTCATCGACATCGTCGAAGTCGGCTCCGGCGGCGGCTCCATAGCCTGGATCGACTCGCAGAAACGTTTGCATGTCGGACCCCAGAGCGCCGGCTCGACACCGGGTCCGGTCTGTTACGGCCGCGGCGGCACGGAGCCAACGATCACGGATGCCAATCTGGTTTTGGGGCGGCTCAACGCCGGGAACTTTCTTGGCGGAGAAATGAAACTCGACATGAACGCGGCGCAACAGGCGATCACCCATCGAATCGCCACGCCGCTCGGATACGCAGGGGAGAGCGGCATGATTC
>CAMPKL010000352.1 GCA_946887065.1 uncultured Bryobacterales bacterium | reverse complement strand
ACGAGGAGCAGAATCCGTTCCGGCGCAACCAATTCGGCGCGACGGTGACGGGTCCGATCGTCCAGAACAAGCTATTCTTCATGGCCAACTATGAAGGACTGCGCGACGTCAAGACACTACAGCAACTGGCTTCGGTGCCGACCGCCCGCATGCGGGCCGGCGACTTCGGCGCCGCCGGCCGCAACATCTTCGACCCGGCCAGCCGCACCTTCACCACGGATGCGCAAGGCCGTCCGATCGCCACATCGGCGCAGCAGTTCGCCAACAACATCATTCCTTCGGACCGCTGGAGCCCGGTCACCCAGAAGCTGTTGGAACAGTATCCGGCGGCGACGCGGGCAGGCGACGACTTCGTCAACAACTATTCACGGGCTGCGAAGCGCCCGTTGAAGTGGGATCAGATCACCACGCGAATTGACTACAACGAGAGCAACAACTCGTTCTGGTTCGGCCGCTTCGGTTTCAATACCGAAGACACCACCACCAACTCCAACTTCCCGACGCAGGGACAGAACTACCTGACTGACGCCTATCAGGCGATGGTTTCGAACACGCGGACTATCAGCCCGACGATCGTCAACGAGTTCCGCATGGGTTACACGCTGCTGTGGAACGAGGCGCTGTCTGAGAACGCCTACAAGCGCGACGTCACCACCGAAGCCGGCATCGTCGACGACAGGATCACCGTCCCGCCGCCCGCTTGGGGAACGCCGAGCGTGGTTATCGGCAACGGCCTGAGCGGCTTCGGCGATCCGGTCGACGCGCCCTTCGTCGACCATAATCATATCTTCCAGTGGATCGACAACCTGTCGATGATCAAAGGCAACCATTCGTTTAAGATGGGCGGCGAGATCCGCCGCGAACGCATCAACGAAGACGGCAACATCTACAACCGCGGCAACATTAGCTTCAGCAGCGCCTTCGCCACCACGAACCCGACCAGCGCCGCCGGAACGGGCTTCGGCTTCGCCGACTATATGTTGGGCAAGCCAAGTAACTTTAACTGGGCCGGCGATCTGTCCCGCACGCTGTACCGGGCGACTGCCTGGGCGTTGTATTTCGAAGACACCTGGAAGGTCACGCCGAAGCTAACCATGAATGCGGGCCTGCGTTACGAACGCACGCCGGCATATACGGATAAGTACCGTGGAATCATGAACATGTATTTCTACGACTTCGGCGCCAGCGACAATTCCACGTTGATGCCCAACAGCAAGCACCCGGTGCTGATACGCCCGGGCGACGGTCCCTTCTACGAAGGCACTGCCGCGCGTTTCGTTGATTCTGTTCCGACTGCCACCGGAGCTGAGTTGGAGAAGTTGGGATTGCCTCAGTCGACCATCATGACTGACAAGAACGACTTCGCCCCCCGCCTGGGCCTCGCCTACAGCCCGAACAGTAGAACCACCATCCGCGCCGGCGTGGGGGTTTTCTACTCGCAGGATTACGTCAATGCCTCGCAGCACGCGCTCGGTCAAAACCCGCCGGGCCGCGCGAACATCCTGACGAACGCCCAGACCATTGACCTGGACATCTCTCGTCCGCTGGCCAACTATGCTGGAGACGGAGTCTGCACCGGCTGGGACGGGATTTGCCAAGGCGGAGGCACACGCGTGTACTTGGTCGACACGGCTCGCCGCACGCCCTACACGATCCAATACATGTTCAACATTCAACGCCAGTTGACTGACTCAACTTTGTTTGAGATCGGCTACCAAGGCAATCAGGCGCACAAGCTGCAGTTCTTTTCCAACAAGAACATGCCGGTACTCCGCTCCGGTCCAGGAGACGGCCGATCCCTGCAGCAACGGCGCCCCTGGACCGACATCGGCGCATTCCAGTACGTCGGCAGCGACGGCAACTCGAACTATCACAGCCTCGCCGCCAAGGTGACGCAGCGGTTCAGCGGCGGCTTGACCTACCTGGGAGCGTTCACGTGGTCCAAGGTCATCGACGGTCCAGGCAGCGGCCTGCGTACCGCCCTCACCAACAACCAGCCGATGCAGCATTACAACTACCGCGCCAGCTACGGTTTGGCTGAGTTCCACACCGGTCGGCGGTTCGTGACTTCGCTGCTCTACGAGTTGCCAATCGCCAGGAACTCCACCGGAGTGGTGCGAGCCATCGCCGGCGGCTGGCAGGTCGGCAGCATCTTCACGATGGTAGACGGCACGCCGGTCAATGTCGGCGGCCTCGCCGACTTGGCGCAAATCGAGTTGGGCAGCAGCCCTGACGCGACCGGCGTTAGCCCCTTCCTGGAGAATCCCACCGCGGATCGCTTCTGGAATCGCGATGCCTTCAACTGGACCAGTCCTGAACTGGCCTACCGCTACGGCAATGTGGGCCGCAGCACCTTATTCACGCCCGGCACGTTCCAGTGGGACTTCTCGATGATCAAGAACACCAGGATCACGGAAACCCAATCCCTGGAGTTCCGCTTCGAGGCGTTTAACGCGCCTAACCATCCCAACTGGATTCTTCCTTTCCGGGATGTACGGCAGAGTAACTTTGGTCAGGTGACGACCGCCAAGACCATGAGAGAAATGCAATTTGGCTTGAAATATAGCTTCTAAACCTTGCTCCCGGCTCGCCCCGTTACCTTGGACGGGCGGGGCGAGCCGGTGTAAAGTAAGGCTGAAAGATGGAGAGGGATTGATGGTGCGTAAGAAAACCTTGGCAGCCCCGCTGGCAGCGGCTGCGGCGTTCACGTCGCTTGTTTGGATGCAGAGTTTGCCGGGCCAAGAGCAGGGGGCGGCTTTCGATACGACCGTCCAACCCTTTCTGTCTACCTACTGCCTTTCGTGCCACAACGAAAAACTCACGACCGCCGGACTGGATCTGACGATGTTCCGCCACTCGGCATCGGTCGCGGAGTCTCCCGAATTGTGGGACAAGGTTCTAGAGAAAGTGTCCACCGGCAAGATGCCTCCGGGCGGGCTTCCCGAGGAAGGCAAGCGGCAAGCCGAGGCCGTAACCAAATGGATCGAAGGGGCGCTGGCAGAGGCCGGCTTCGGCGATCAGGCTCAGGCAGGACGAGTGACGGCGCGGCGCATGAACCGCGTTGAATACAACAATACGATTCGCGATCTGCTGGGCGTCGACGTTCGGCCCGCGGACCAGTTCCCGGTCGACGACTCCGGCTACGGCTTCGACAACATCGGCGACGTGCTGACGGTTTCGCCGATGTTAATGGAGAAGTATCTGCAGACCGCCCGCGAGCTCTCCCATCTCGCGATTTATGGGGCCTCGGTTCCCG
This sequence comes from uncultured Bryobacterales bacterium, assembly GCA_946887065.1. The sequence goes on along the minus strand of CAMPKL010000352.1, from coordinate 1,480 downwards.
ACAAGCCCACCAAGCTGATTCGCCTGCTGAACCGCCGCTCGCCCGACGCCACCGATACGTCAAGCGTGGAAGCGTCGAGTACGTACTTCCCGTACTCCATCCGCGGGGCGATGTACGGCTCTTGGAATTTCCCGGTGGACGGCGAGTATGAATTGCGCCTGCGCATCGCCAACTTCCGTTCCGAGGACGACCTGCTTACGCCCGAAGAGCGCGAGGCAAGGGCGGAGGAGCGCCGGAAACGATTCGCCGCCCGAGCCGCCGAACGCGCCGCGAATCCCGACGCGCCCCGAACCCGGCCCGAACCGACTCCCGAGGAGTTGCAGGCGGCCCTGGAAGCGGCTCGCAAGGCTGCGCCGCCCCGCCAGTTAGTGATGGAGATCGACGGCGAGCCGGTCTTCTCGACCATCGTCGAGGGCGCCAGCGCGTTTGGCTACGACCGCGGCGAATACCCGATTCGGGTGATTTTGACGGCCGGGGAACACGATATTCGCGCGTCCTATCCGGAGTTAGCGAATCTCGAGGATCCACGCGAGAACATCAATCCCGACATGCGCCGGGCTCTGTTCGTGGATTACATCGACGTCATTGGACCGTTCAATCCCGCCAAAGAGCCGCCGGCCAGCTATCGCAGGATCTTCGTTTGCGGCCACAATCCCGGCGAGCACGGCGCGCAGTGCGCCCGTACGGTTGTGGAGAATCTCGTCGAGCGTTCCTACCGGCGCCCGGCCAGCGAGAGCGAACTGGAATCCAAATTGAATTTAGTCGAGTTGGCCCTCGAAGAAGGCGACTCGCTCGAAGAAGGCGTCCGCTTGGCCCTTGAGGCCATTCTGGCGTCGCCGGATTTCCTGTACCGCATCGAGCAAGACGGTAAGCCCGCGCCCTCGGCCAGCGTGCCGAACGCGGAACGGATCGGCGACTTCGAACTGGCCTCGCGGCTCTCCTATTTCCTGTGGGCCAGCATGCCGGACGATGAGCTTTTCGAGGCTGCCAAGGCCGGCAGTCTAAGCACGCCGGAGAGTCTGGAGCGGCAGGTGCGGCGCATGTTGGCCGATCCGAAGGCGTCATCCAACTTGGCCGAAAATTGGGCCGCCCAATGGCTGCAGTTGCGAAACCTCGGGCGCACCAAGCCGGACCCAGAGCGCTTTCCCACTGTGGACGACGAGTTGCTCGACGCGATGCGCACGGAGACGAATCTGTTCGTCAAAGAGATCATCCGCAAAGACCGCGGCATTCTCGATTTCATCGACGCGCCCTTCACCTATCTCAATGGACCGTTGGCGCGACACTACGGCATCCCGGGAATCGACGGCGAAGATTTTCAGCGGGTTGAACTTGATGGGATTCAGCGCAGCGGCGTGTTGACGCAAGGCGCGATCATGACGGTTTCGTCCTATCCGACGCGCACGTCGCCTCCGGTTCGCGGCAAGTGGGTATTGGAGAATCTGCTGGGAACTCCGCCGCCGCCTCCTCCTCCGAATGT
>CAMPKL010000351.1 GCA_946887065.1 uncultured Bryobacterales bacterium | reverse complement strand
GGTCTTCATTGAGCGCGACTTGCCCAGGCAGGGCCAAGACATCGGGCGCCTCGACCAGGCGAACTTTCTCGGTGGTGATGCCGGCGCGCTGCACAGCTTCGGGCGAGAGGTTCAACTCGCTGGGGAGTCCCGCGGCGGGCGCCGCTTGCGCTTCTTCCGGCGGCGGGGCCTCCTCGACGGCGCCTCCGCAGGCGAAGGCTATCGACATCCACAAGACTACGTGCAACCTGTTCATCTCATACCTCCGGCCGGCTCATCGTTTTGGATCATGCGGTTCGGCGAAACGCCGGCAGCGATTAGGGTCTGAGCGCGGCTCAACTGGTAGTCGAACTCCGCCTGCAGTTGAAGCAATTTCGCTTCGTTGAGCGTACGCAAGGCGTCGATGACGTAGAGCAGTTCGACTCCGCCTTCGCGGTAGGCGGCCAGTGCGATTTCGTGGGACTGCACGGCGTCGGCGACGAGTCCGGTCTGAAGAGAATCGGCGACCTCGCGGCGGCGCTGTTGAGCGGCGAGAGCGGCCTCGACTTCAGAGCGCACGCGCATCTCGGCGGCACGGACGAGCTGCTTCTGGCGGCTGGCCTGGGCGACCGCGTAGGCGATGGCGCCATCATTACGGTCGCGAATTTTGAGAGGAATCGATACGCCGCCGATCAACGTGCTGAAGCCGCCGGTGCGTTTGTAGCCGATGTAGGGCGTGATGTCCGGAGTGGTTTCGGCCCGTTCAACGCTGGCCAGTGCGTCGTCTCTTTCGGCGACGCGGCGGGCGAGAACGAGATCGGGCCGATTGACCAGGGCGGAGGCGACGGAGATCTCCGGATCGGCAAGGGTTTCCGCGCCCGGTTGGAGTTGGAAGTCCGCGGACATGTCAGAAGCCATTTCGGCCAGCAGGCGATGCTTGGCGTTCATCTCGGCGATCTGGGACTCCGACAGGCGGCGACGCTCTTTCTCGAGTTCGACGCGAACCTTGATGAGGTCGACTTCGGGACCCGCTCCTTCGCGCAAGCGCACTTGCTGATAGCGCACAAGCTCTTCGGCGGCGCCCAAGGACTCTTGGATTAGCGCGGTCTCTTGCTGGGCGCGATAGGCGTTCCACCAAGCGACGGCAACTTGGCTTTGTATGCGCCAGCGCAGCACTTCGCGTTCGGCCTGGGCGATGCGGGCCTCCGCTTCGGCCGCCTCGGTGCGCAGTCGGCGCTTCCCGGAGGTTTCGATTTGCTGCGTAATGTAGACAAACGCGTCAACGTCGCGGGAAACCGAGAATTGATCCGCGGCGCGCCAGTTTTCGGTTTGTACCGAAAGCACGGGATTGGGGGCCCGACTCGCCTGGCGCACGGCGCCCTGCTGGGCCCCCACGAAGTGCTCGGCCGCGAGATTTTCGGCGCGATTCTGGGCCGCTGTCTGCAGCGCTCGCTCCAGCGTCAAAGATTCCGGCGAGGCCTGGGATAAGGCCAGGGCCGGAAACAGCAAGGCAATTAAAAGACGCACGGCGTCTCCTCCAACGGATCGATCGGGTCGAGTTCAGTCGTGGGATGAGAACCGTATTCGCTCTATCCCGGTAGGTCAGCAGGGCGTTCGACGGAACGTCGGGACGCCGTCAGGGCGCACGACTCCCGAGGGAGTTCAGGTACGCCTGTCCCGTGGACAATCTGCTGCTATACCGGGGGCGCTCTTGGGGAGCGCGTGCCTATTCGAGGCGGGTCGTGTATGCGGTGGTCGCTGTCGCGGACCCAGCCCTGGCGCGAAAGCAGCGGCATGACCGCTACCGTCTCGCTGACGATCGTTACTGCAAAATCTACTGGATCCGTCAGATTGACGCGGAACAGGCTCAACGACCGGGCGGATGCTTCGACCTCCGGGGTCCACACCGACTCGCCGCCATAGCGGCCGGCAAAGTGCAGGTGCAGAGCCAGACTGCCGGAATGATGTTTGGCCACATGCTCACGCGCGTGACCAGGCTCATGGACATGATGGAACGGCGCTGCAAGCAGCGACGCTGGCAATGCAAGGGCCAACCAGAGGGCTGCGAAGCGGCGCATCACGTCGTTAGCGAGTTTAACACCGTCGCGAAATCGATTTCAGGCGAAGCCCGCCGCTTCGCTCACAAGCATCAGCTGCGAGCGAGCGGCGCAAAGACGCAAACGATCTACGACTTCGCCTTAACAACGAAGTACACGACGACGCTGGGCACTTCCTTAAACCAGTGCGGCGTGCCTTTGGGGATGGCAATGACGTCGCCCTTCTTGAGCATGTGCGTCGTGCCACCGCTGATTCCCGTACCGCGGACTTGGCCGGGAGAGGTGGTCTTGGCATCCACGATGGTTCCGCCGGTAACAAACGTGGCGGATCCTTCCATGACGTAGAAAACGTCAGTTTCGTTGTCGTGAACTTCCGACTGGCCGGTCTTGTCGCGGCGGCTGATGCTGACGTTATGATCCGAACCGGAAGCGAGGCCGCCCGGAGTGGTCATGGTCGCCGTCACCTTGGCGGCGGGAACGTAGACGACTTCGTCCGCGCGGGCTTGAGTGGCGGCCGCGCCGAAGCAAAGGACTGTGAGGGCTAACAACAAAAAGGAACGCCGCATTCTGTCTTCTCCTGCAATCGAACGCGGCGATTGCCGCGAAGTCGAGCGAGGCCATTATAGCGGCAAGGTTCCTATTGCTATCCCATAGGTCGAGTGTTACCCTTCTATGGGAGGCCCATAGGACACGCAATGCGAGACAAGGTCGACGTTTGGCAGGGCACGCTGGCCCTGATGGTCTTGAAGACGCTGGAGGCGCTCGGGCCGCAACACGGCTACGGGATCGCCCGCCGGGTAGAGCAGACCAGCGAGGACTTGTTGTCTATCAATCACGGCACGCTGTATCCGATTCTGATGAAGCTGGAGCAGGAAGGCTCGATCGCCTCGGAATGGGGCGTCTCGGAAAACAACCGCAAGGCGAAGTTCTACTCGATTACCAAGACGGGAAGAAAGCAGCTGGCCGCTGAGCAGAGCCAGTGGCTGCAGGCGACCGAGATCATGGGGCGCTTCTTCGCCTTGGGAGGTTCGAAATGAGAGCGGTGCGACGAGCGTGGAACCGTCTGATGGGGGCGCTGTTCGGAAGCCGGCGAGACGGCGAACTGGCCGACGAGATCGAGAGCCACATCGAGCTGTTCACGGACGACAACATACGGGCGGGCATGAGCCCAGCCGAGGCGCGGCGAGCGGCGCTGTTGCGTTTTGGAGGCGTCGAGACGGCCAAGGAAAGTTTGCGGGATCAGCGCGGCCTGCCGGGGGCGGAGTCGTTTGTGAGCGACGTACGCTACGCCCTGCGGCAACTGCGGACGAATCCCTCGTTCACCCTCATTGCGACCCTGACGCTGGCGACGGGCATTGCGGCGAGTACGGCCATATCCAGCGTGGTGTATGGGGTGCTGCTGGCGCCGCTGCCCTACCCCCAGCCCGAGCGGCTTGTACAAGCGCTGGTGGATTTCCCCGAGAGCGGCGATGTCAGCGAATACTTGACCGGAATGGATTTCTTGGATATTCGCGACAACGTGACGGCCATCGAGTCGATCGCCTGCAGCTACAACTACCGCATCACCGGTTTCAACCTGGAGACGGAAGGCGGGACGGAGCGGGTTCGCTCGTTGAGCATTAGCTCTCGGTTCTTCGACGTGTACGGCGCCGCGCCGATTTTGGGTCGGACCTTCACGGAGTCAGAAGAACGCGAAGGCGTGCGGCGGGCGATGATCAGCCATGGATTGTGGCAGCGGCGCTTCGCGGGTAACCCTGACGTAGTGGGCCAAATGCTGCGCGCGGACGGCGTGGGCTACGAGGTTGTCGGCGTGATGCCCGAGGGCTTCCGCGACGTCCGATCGGGCCAGGTGGATGTTTGGACGCCGCACAATACTGCGCCCGGAAGTGGAGCAGAGGGCGGTTCAAACCACCGCGGAAACTTCTACATTACGGTCGTGGCGAGGTTAGCGCAGGGCGTCAGTTTGGCCCAGGCCCAGGAAGAGATCAATGCGGTGAGGAAACGCTTGGCTCTGGAAGATTCGGAAGTCGCCCGGACCGCGCCTCGGCTTGTCCCGCTGGCGGATGAAATTGTGGGCGGCTCAAAAGGACTGCTCTACGCACTATTGGCCGGCGCCGGCATGGTGCTGCTGATCGCCTGCGTCAACTTGGGAGCGATGTTGCTCGTTCGCGGAAGCCGGCGGCAGCGGGAGTTGGCGACGCGCGCGGCGCTGGGCTCCTCGCGCGGGCGGCTCGTGCGGCAGTTGTTGACGGAGAATCTGACCCTAGCCGTGCTGGGAGGCGCAACCGGCATGGCCCTAGGGATGCTGGCGCTGGAGGGACTAACTCAGATCATCCCCGATTCGATTCCGCGGGTCGAAAACATCGCCTTCGACTGGCGGATCTTCACCGCCGGTTGCGCGCTTACGATCATGACGGCGGTTCTTTTTGGTCTGATTCCGAGTTTGCGGGCTAGCCGCGTGAATGTGGAAGGGGCGCTGCGGGAATCTTTTCGAGGCGGCACCGCTGGGGTAGGCCAGCACCGCTTGCACCAGGGATTGACTGCTCTGCAGGTCGCCTTGGCGGTGGTTGTTTTGGTCGGGGCGGGTTTGCTTACCAAAAGCTTCGGGGCGCTGTTGCGGACGGACTTGGGGTTTGCTCCGGATCATCTCCTGTCGTTTGAAATCAGCCTGCCGAGCGCCGGCTTCCCAGAGGGACCGGACAGGGCGCGATTCTACGAACAATTTC